>PAGT01000042.1 GCA_002705485.1 Flavobacteriales bacterium
CCAGCTCCAAACATCAGAATTACATCAAATAATTGTAATGCGTTAGTCAAAACTAAAGCAAAAATTGCACTCAAAATAAATAATAAAACTGTTGATAATCTACCTATGTTAACCAGCTCTCTCTCTTTTGCTTTGGAATTAATTTGTTGTTTGTAAAAATCATTGACAATATATGATGACCCCCAATTTAAGTGGGTAGAGATGGTGGACATATATGCTGCAACAAGTGAAGCAACTACTAAACCCAATAGGCCAGATGGGAGCATTGTCAACATTGCAGGATAGGCAAGATCGTTTCCAAGTTTATCATCTGAAATATTTGGAAATGCTTCTTTAATACTTGCAAGATCAGGAAAAACAATTATTGAAGCTAGTGCTACGATAATCCATGGCCACGGCCTAATAGCATAGTGCATAATATTAAAAAAAAATGTTGCACCTATTGCATTGTTTTCATTTTTTGCTGCAAGCATTCTTTGTGCTATATAACCACCTCCTCCAGGTTCAGCGCCTGGATACCATGAACTCCACCACTGTACAGCAAGAGGAACTACAAGTATAGGAATATATATTTCAGGCTCATCAAAATTGGGTAATATAGCTAGTTTTTCTGCAACTATCTTGTTATCTATAAGTTCTGCCAAACCGCCTACTTCAGGTAAATTTACCAAATAATATGCTGCACCAATTGATCCAATCATTGCAGCAAAAAAAAGAATAAAATCTGTATATACAACTCCTTTAAAACCACCAACTGTACTAAAAATTACAGTTATTGAACCAGCATATAAAATAGTCTCAATGGGCGTAAGCCCAAGCATTATTTCACCAATTTTTATAGCGGCTAAAGTAACACCTGACATGGCCATAACATTAAAAATAACACCCAAATATATAGCTCTAAAGCCTCTAAGAAATCTTCCTCCAAATCCACTGTATCTTAACTCATAAAACTCCATGTCTGTCGAAACATCAGATCTTCTCCACAACTTAGCATAAACGAATACTGTCAATAATCCAGTCAATAAAAAAGCCCACCAAACCCAATTTCCAGAAACCCCGTTGTTCCTAACAATATCAGTAACCAGGTTAGGAGTGTCAGTTGAAAAAGTGGTTGCAACCATTGAGATACCCAATAACCACCAAGGCATATTTCTTCCTGAAAGAAAATACTCTTTAGAGCTTGATCCTGATTTTTTGGAAACAATAAATCCGATTGTCAGGGTTACAGAAAAAAAACACAAGATTATAAGTACATCAAGATTTGAAAGTTCAATCATCAATAATAAGAATTATGCAAGCTCTAAAGTTAAATAATAAATACCTTAATGCTATTAAAATGAAAGAAAAAAACTACTCTAAATATTTAGCAACAACTAAGATGTCAGACTTACAAGTCAAATCTGGCACATGCTCAAACACTGTTATCCCATGAAAATAATTTTTTTTATATTTTACGATGTTTAAAATGACATCGGAAATTTCTTTTTCGTTTCTTTTTTCATTTAACGGACATTCTCTAAAAAAATCAAAACTAGATTTTGCACTGAATTTAATAAGGTTCATATTAATCCTAATTTTTCCATTTTTGTCAACAAATTTAGGGATTAGCTTGACTGGGGGTTTTTCAATTATGTTAACTAATCGATTTTCATTATCAAGCTGGATTACTGAAAAAGAAGAGATTTTTTTTTGAGAAAATTCAAGACCTTTGCTATCGTATGCAATGAAAGCATAATTAAACTTAGATAATCTTATTTTTTTGAGAGAAGCAATTGAATATAAATTATCTCCATTGCAAATACAGAAGGGTTTTAACTTAAGTTCAGGGAATTGCTCCATTGTTTGATATACTGCATCAGCTGTTCCTAAAGGCTTAGAACGATTTTTTGGCACCAATTGAAAGGAGAGGTTTATTTTAATTTTTAATTCTTTTTTAACTCTTTGATTAAAATATTTTTTAAAATATTCGGAATTTTCGGGAACAACAATATATACATTTTTGAACCCAGAGTTGGAAATATTTGAAATCAAGAAGCTGATAAATGGTTTCGATTCTTTTCCAAAGCCGATCAGTGACTTACTTTTATTATTATCTACTGTTTGATGATAGTCAATTGATTTATTTTGAAAATTACTATTTTTCATTCTAGTCGATGCTCCAGCTGCCAAAATTATAATCGAATCAGAGATCATGATCTATTTATCGTTTAGAATTTTTACATTACTTACCTGAAAAGACCCTGAATCGAAAAGGCTTTTGATTACCGACTCTTCATAACCCCTTTTTGCTATCACCATAATAGAACCACCTCCACCTGAACCAATGATTTTTGCTCCCAAAGCTCCTGCGTCAAAAGCTTTTGAAATCATGTTATCAATTTTAGGTGTGGTTATTTTTAATTTATTTTTCAAAATTTGGTGATGTTCATTTATTTTGTTTATTAAAAAATCTGATTCAGGCTTCTTTTTTTTGAATTCTTTGTATGCTTCGATGGTTATTTTGTAATTATAAATCGTAGCGTAAAGTATGTCAGCAGATTCTTTGTCTAAAAATTTATTATAACTACCTATTTGAGTTGGACAAACTTTTTTTAAATCAAAATCAGAGTCTAACTTTCTTATTTTATTAATAACACTCGTGGCTTTATTCTTTAATCTTCTTAAATCAAAATCAGTTGCTTTTTTAATTCCCGAATTAGCAATAATTATAGATCTGAATGGATTATCCAGCAATTCATATTTACCAATTTTTTGAGTTTCTAAAAAGATTGTATTTGAAATTGCAATTGTATATTGATCCATTCTTCCGCCAGAGCCTTTTTGCTCGACAACTTCAGATTGAAAGGCTATTTCAGCAATTTTTTTTTTGTCAACCTTTTTAGGGAAGCCAAAAGATTTAATAATAAAATCTACCAAACAAACTATCAAAGCAGATGAACTTGATATTCCAGCATTAATATAAATACTACTATTTATTTTAATTATCATTCCAGTATTGATCTTACAACCCAGTTTATTAAGTGTATATAAAACGAATCTAATATGATCTCCTTTAATTGGTTTGGTTGAAATTTCATCTATACAAATCTCAATTGTCTTGTCCAGATCAAACAAACAAAAAGACAGTATTCTGGTGTTGTTCTTCTTTCCCTCAATACGAATGTATTTATCGATTGCACAAGCTATAACTGGTAACCCTAAATAATCTTGATGATCTCCGAAAAGACAAACTCTTGCAGGGGCTTTAGATGAAAAAGTTTTATTAATATTCAATAGTTTTAATTATCAAGAGCGGGAATAATAAATTCCTTTAAAGCAGGAGTTGTGTGAGCCTCTTTCAATAATATTTCTAAATTATCAACAATCTCAGGGAAATCACTGGAAACATCATTTAACTCTTTCAAGTCCGTTTCAAGGTTATATAGCTTGAGGGTTTGTTTCCCTTTTTTAAGATTTTTTTTCAATCCCTTCCATTTGCCATACCTTATGGCTTGTTGTCCTCCTTTGCCTTCAATTTCCCAATACAAGTAATTATGTTTTTTTTGGTTTTCCCCAATTAAGGTGGGTAAAAAACTTATCCCATTGACAGACTTAGGAATATCGGTATCGATTATATCGCAAACGGTTGAATAAAAATCTTGAAAAGCAGAAATGTGATTGGTTTCACTTTTCTTTTTAATGTATCTAGGCCACGTAGCAATCATGGGGACCCTGATTCCACCCTCATTTACACTTCCTTTTAACCTATCTCTGGACCCATTTAAAACACCTGCACTATTAAAGAAATCTGTATCAACTTCTTTTAAAAAGGTAGGACCATTGTCACTAGTGAAAATAATTAGAGTGTTTTCATATTTTCCAACATCCTTTAATTTCTTGACAAGCTCACCAACCTGTTCATCTAAATAGGAAATCATAGCGGCATAAGTGGCTTTTGGGGTCAAACTAGGATAATAAGATTTACCAGTATATGGCTCCTCAGCTCCAAACTTTACCCTGTAATAATCTTCCCACTTTTTAGGTGCTTGAAGAGCCAAATGGGGGATTAACGAGGCATAATAGAGAAAAAATTTGTCATTTTTGTTTTGATCTATGAAATTTAATGCTTCCTCCTGCATCAATGTAGGTGCATAATCAGACTGGTTATATTTTTTGTAGCTACTAGAATCGTAGATGTCGGCACCAGGTTCTAGATCTTCACTTTTTTCTACAAGCTTATTATTTAAAAAATGTCTTTCTTCATTTCTCCANAGGTGAGTAGGATAATACGAATGTGCAATTCTCTGACAATTNTAACCNTAAAAAAAATCAAAACCTTTCTTATTTGGTATACTNTTNGTGTGAGGNGCACCCANACCCCANTTTCCAACCATTCCAGTTTTGTAACCATTTTTTTGTAATATTTGAGCAACAGTAATTATTGAATCTGGTAATGGTCTTTGCCCCTCTAAATTGGGATTATCTAGCATTGCTTTAAAACTCCAGACATCACCTCTTTCTCCCCACTCACTATTGTCTCTAATATAGGTAGTTCCTGTGTGCATTCCTGTCATCAGAACACTTCTGGAGGGTGCACAAACGGGTGAACCTGAATAATGGTCAGTGAATATCATTCCATCNTTTGCTAATTTATCAAGATTNGGNGTTTCAATTTCTTTNTGNCCAAATGATCCNAATTCTCCNTANCCAAGNTCATCAGCTAAAATGTAAATTATATTNGGTNTATCGNNTTCTTGANGNTCNCANGCAAAANTTACNGTTAATAAAANANTNAATAAANAANGGTTTTTACTGNNCTTCATAATTTNTTGTTTTGTTATAAATATCGTAAAAAATAAAGAAACATTGATGGCTTAATGAACTAGACAATGATTATCTTTATTACTCATTAAAATACTGTGAAAAATAAAGTTTCAGGTTTTTCTAAATTATCCAAGAATAAAAAAATATCATGGATCAATAAAACTTATTTTAAAGGTGACAANAACAGTTTATTAACCCTAAAAAAATATTGGAATAANAATCAAGATCTTCAAAAAATTCATGATGAGTTTGCTGAAAACACTATTTCCAACTTCTATTTACCTTACAGCGTAGCTCCAAACTTTTTAATCGACGGACATAATTATACTATTCCAATGGTTATTGAAGAAAGCTCGGTAGTCGCAGCTGCATGTAAAGCAGCGAAGTTTTGGAGTTCAAGAGGGGGGTTCAAAACAAAAATTTTAAGTTTTAAAAAAACTGGTCATGTTCATTTTTTATACAAAGGAAATAAACAGAAATTAAATGCTTTTTTTAAAATTATCAAATCAACCTTGATAAAAGATTGTNANCAATTAAGTTCAAATATGAAAAAAAGAGGTGGGGGTATTTTACAAATGGACTTAATTGATAAAACAGATGATCTTTCAAATTATTTTCAAATAGAAGCATTTTTTGATACAGTAGATTCGATGGGAGCNAATTTTATCAATTCTTGTCTTGAACAATTTGCCAAATCATTTAAGAGAGAAGCCCATTTATACAAAGGTTTCAATGAAAAGGAAAAAAATATAGAAATTTTAATGTGTATACTCTCAAATTATGTTCCAGATTGTCTTGTTAGGGCTGAAGTTAGTTGTACAGTTAAGGAGTTAAATGAATTTGAAAATTTCAATCCCAAAGATTTTGCTAATAAATTTTCAAAAGCTGTAAAAATTGCCGAAACTCAAAAAGTTAGAGCAGTAACTCACAATAAAGGTATTATGAACGGAGTTGATGCAGTAATTATTGCTACAGGAAATGACTTTCGTGCAATTGAAGCAGGAGTTCACGCTTATGCCAGTAAAGACGGTAAATACACCAGCTTAACAAAAATTAGTTTAATCAATGGTGTGTTTAAGTTTTGGATCGAATTACCTTTATCCGTTGGAACAGTTGGTGGAATTACCAATTTACATCCACTTGTAAAATGGTCTCTCAATTTGTTAAATAACCCCTCTGCGAAACAATTAATGAAAATAGTTGCAGTTTCTGGGCTGGCCCAAAATTTTGCAGCAATACAATCTTTAATTACGACTGGGATTCAAAAAGGCCACATGAAAATGCACTTAATAAATATTCTAAACACATTAAATGCTAATGATAAGGAAAAAGATTTATTAATTAATCATTTCAAAAAAAACACGGTATCATTTAACTCTGTCCAGGATGAGTTAGTNAAACTTCGTAAAATTGGAATTTAAGACATTTAGCAGNGGAAAAATACTTCTCTCATCAGAATATTTTGTTTTGAAAGGAGCTTTATCNCTTGCNATACCAACAAAGNACGGTCAATCATTNGCTTTTAAAAGAAATNGTTCTGGAATTTTAAGTTGGAAAAGTTACAATTCGGTTAATAAAATATGGTTTGAATGTGAATTAAAAAAAACAGATTTTAAATGTATTAAAACTACTGATTCACACAAATCTGATATTTTAATATCTATTCTTAAATCTGCTAAAAAATTAAACAATTTATTTTTTTGTGATATTTTGGGAGGAGATATAATTACAAAATTAGATTTTCCAATTAATTGGGGTTTAGGTAGTTCATCAACTCTTATTAATAANATTGCNAATTGGGTAAAGGTCAACCCTTACAAACTTTTGTGGTCTNTATTTAACGGCAGTGGATATGATATTGCCTGTGCAAATAGTAAATCTGCCATTCTTTACAGAATTAAACGAAAAAAAGTGATGATTGAAAAAATTCAATTTAAACCATCATTTCATCAAAACATGTTTTTTATTCATTTAAACAAAAAACAAAATACGAACGACTCACTCAAATCTTTTGGGAAAAAAAATTATTCCAAATCAGTGATTAATATTTTAAGTAAGCTCACCAAAAATTTTGTTAACTGCAAAAGTTTGAAAGAATTTCAAAAATGCATAAAAATGCATGAATCAATTATTTCAAAATCATTAGAAATGAATCCCGTGAAGGAAAAATTTTTTAAAGACTACAGTGGTGAANTTAAGAGTTTAGGNGCATGGGGAGGTGATTTTATTTTAGCTGCTGGCCCAANCTCTTCAATTGAATATTTTCAAAATAAAGGGTTTAAAACAATTCTTAGTTATAATGAAATGTTTAATATTTAAAATTAGTTTGGCACGATTAATGTATTATGTATAAAACATAATATTTTTGGTTAGTTGTTGTAAATACCCTTGGCTCCCAATCCAAGGGTATTTTCTTATTGCACATCCATAACAGTCCTAAAGCCAGTATGTAGTGAACTTGAATCTGCTGTGCTTTTCATTCTCATAGAATTTCTAAAACCACTACAATAGGAGTCATTACAAAGAAAACTTCCTCCTCTTATAACTTTTTTAGGGCTATAAGGTTCCATTGGATCATAACTATTAGAAGGTCCTTTCGGGTTTTTGGAAAAATCGTTTGCTACCATATTATAATATTCGTAGTGATACCAATCTGAGCACCATTCCCAAACATTTCCTGCCATGTCGTATAAACCGTATTGATTAGGNTCAAAAGACTTAACAGGCGCAGTNTAATAAAAATTATCATTAGTTTCATTNGTTGAAGGAAACTTTCCCTCCCAAATATTTGCCTTAAGAATACCTTTATTAACGGGTTCGTTACCCCAACTGTAAAGATTATTTTTTAATCCTGCTCTGGATGCATACTCAAATTCTGCTTCAGTTGGTAACCTTTTCCCTGCCCAATTACAATATTCTTGAGCGTCATCCCAACTTATGTGTATCACAGGGTGATTACCTTTTCCATTTATTGTACTGTTTTCTCCAAATGGTTGTTTCCAATTTGCATTTCGTTTTAATTTCCACCATTGTGTAAAATCAGTCAAATCTTCTGTTTTAGTTTCGAAAAAAATCAAAGATGAAGGGGCTAACAAACTATCATGTGGTTTNGGTGTTCCTGGTGGAAGCATATCTTTTATTTCATTCCAATCTATTGGTTTTTCCGCAGTAGTGACATATCCAGTGGCATCTATAAATTCCTGGAACTGATCGTTAGTCACTTCAGACTCATCCATCCAAAAAGAATTAACAAATACTTTGTGTTTAGGTAATTCATCTTGTTTTGCATCGGGACCATCTCCACCCATCATAAATTCACCACCTTGTACCAACACCATTCCTTTTTTAATATTTTTCTCTCTTTCATTTGAGCTTACTTTAAGTTCTGAACCAACATGGGTTGAGGTTTTTTTAGCAACCGTTGAATCACAGGAAGCAAAAAGTATGATTGATAAAGCAATAATGAAATTTTTATTCATTTTTAGATATTTAATATTTAAAAATAGTTGATTTGTAAATAGCANTAGATTTTTTTATAAAATGATTAACTAAATTAATTAAATTACATAAAAATGAAGTACATTTAAGAACTACTCTATGGCAAAAATATCAAAACAAAAATATTGGAGAAAAAACTTAAAATACCTAGTCATTCTTTTATTTATTTGGTTTACAGTTTCTTTTGGATTTGGTATATTATTAGTTGACGAATTAAATCAAATTAAAATAGGAGGTTTTAAGCTAGGGTTTTGGTTTGCTCAGCAAGGCTCTATCTATGTTTTTGTCGTTTTGATCTTTATTTACATATACCTAATGAATAAACTTGATAAAAAAGTTTAAAAATGGATTTACAAATTTGGATTTGGCTTATGATTGGAGTAACATTCTCTTTATACATCGGGATTGCTATTTGGTCAAAAGCAGGATCAACAAAAGATTTTTATGTTGCTGGGTCTGGCGTTTCACCTATCGCTAATGGAATGGCTACAGCAGCAGACTGGATGTCCGCTGCATCTTTCATATCAATGGCTGGTTTAATTTCTTTTATGGGTTATGATGGTTCTGTCTATCTAATGGGTTGGACAGGTGGCTATGTTTTACTTGCACTATTGCTCGCTCCTTATTTACGAAAATTTGGAAAGTTTACAGTACCAGACTTTATTGGAGATAGATACTACTCAAATACTGCTAGACTTGTAGCTGTATTTTGTGCCCTTATAGTTTCATTTACATACGTTGCTGGACAAATGAGAGGTGTTGGACTTGTTTTTTCGCGATATTTGGAGGTTGATATAAATTCCGGTGTTTTCATTGGCATGGCAATAGTCTTATTTTATGCAGTTTTAGGAGGAATGAAAGGAATCACTTACACCCAGGTTGCACAATACTGTGTTCTAATTTTTGCTTTTATGGTTCCTGCAATTTTCATTTCCATTCAAATGACCGGAAACCCTATCCCTCAAATCGGATTTGGTTCACAAGGAAGTGATGGTGTTTTTTTACTTGACAAACTAGATGGTTTAAGTAAAGAATTAGGGTTTAGCGAATACACTACCGGTTCAAAATCAATGTTGGATGTATTTTTTATAACCGCTTCCTTGATGATTGGAACTGCAGGATTACCACATGTCATTGTAAGATTTTTCACAGTAAAAAAAGTTAGTGATGCAAGAAAATCAGCAGGTTGGGCTCTTCTTTTTATTGCAATTTTGTACACAACTGCTCCAGCAATTGCTGTTTTCGCAAGAACGAACCTAATCGAAACTGTTAGTGAAAAAAAATATGAGGATATGCCTAAGTGGTTTGATAATTGGGAGAAAACTGGATTACTAACTTTCAATGATAAAAATAATGATGGTGTCATTCAGTATGTTGCAGACACACAATTAAATGAATTAATAATTGATAGAGACATAATGGTAATGGCCAATCCAGAAATCGCACAATTACCAAACTGGGTAATTGCATTATTGGCTGCAGGAGCCCTTGCTGCAGCTCTTTCAACAGCAGCTGGATTATTACTTGTAATTTCATCATCAATATCACACGACCTAATTAAAAAAATAGTAATTCCAACTTTTAAACTTAATGACATAAGCGATAAAGGGGAAGTCGTTGCCGCAAGGATATCTGCTGTTTTTGCTGTAGCAATGGCTGGTTACTTTGGAATCAACCCCCCAGATTTTGTTGCTGCTGTTGTTGCACTTGCATTTGGGTTAGCAGCAGCATCCTTTTTTCCAGCTATTGTATTAGGTATTTTCTATAAAAGAATGAATAAAGANGGTGCAATTTCTGGAATGCTAATTGGGGTTTCGTTAATGATTTTTTATATGCTCAANTTTAANTTTAGTTTGTTCGGTGAAGTAAGTAGTNNAGATTGGTGGTTCGGTATTTCCCCTGANGGTTTNGGAACNNTAGCTATGATCGTGAATTTTATCGTATCTCTAACTGTGTGTAAATTTACATCTGAACCTCCAAAAAAAATACAAGAATTGGTTGAAAAAATTAGGATTCCCTCTGATGAAAAAAATTAATCTTAATTTCTTATTATATATTTCATTCCTATTTGTTCATATTGGTTTGTTTGGCCAAAACCAAAGTCTATACGAAAAGCATATTTTTGTTGAAGGAAAAGACACCCTTGTTTATAGACTTCTAAGTCCAAAAGATTATAATTCGGCAAAAAGCTATCCACTTCATCTTTTTCTCCACGGTGTTGGTGAAAGAGGAAATGACAATGAAAAACAACTTATTCATGGTTCAAAATTGTTTTTAAGAAAACACAACAGAGAAAAATTTAAATCATGGGTGGTTTTCCCTCAATGTGATGAAAAGTCTCAATGGGCAGATATGAGCTTTAGTCCTGATGACGAAGAATCACTTTTTAAAAACAATAATGGCTTGGACACTAGCAACAGTTTAAATTTAGTCATCAAACTGATGGATTCACTTGTTGATTTAAATAGTGTAAATAAAAATAAGGTTTATGTTAGTGGATTNTCAATGGGAGGAATGGGAACATTTGAGATTCTATTTAGAAGACCTAGCATGTTTGCTGCTGCGACTCCGATTTGTGGAGACGGAAGAATCGAAACTGTACCATTTTTCGCTAAAACCCCTGTTTGGATTTTTCACGGATCAGACGATAGAGTTGTACACCCAAAATACTCATTGAAAATGGCCAATGCAATAATTGAACATGGTGGAAGTCCAAAAATCACATTTTACGAAAATGTTGGGCATGACAGTTGGAACCATGCTTTTGAAGAAAAAAATTTTTTAAAATGGATTCACTCTAAATCAAAAAAATGANAATAAAAACTATTAATGTTAAATTATTTTTCCTGCTCTCATTTATAAATTTTAATGTAATTTTTTCTCAAGAAGTTTATATTGCTGGTGGTGGAACTTTAAAAGATTGGGCAAATCTAAACAGGTTTAAGAAAGAAAATAATGAACTGAAAAAAAATCAAAATACGGAGAGAGTAGTTTTCTTAGGTAATTCAATTACTGAGGGTTGGTCAAATTTTGATCCAGATTTTTTTACTCAGAACCCATTTATCAACAGAGGAATAAGTGGCCAAACAACTCAACAAATGTTAATACGTTTTAAACCTGATGTGGTAAATCTAAAACCCAAAGCAGTAGTGATCCTAGCGGGTATTAATGATATTGCTGGAAACACAGGCCCTATATCAATAGAAAACATAGCGGATAATATTATATCTATGGCTGAAATAGCAAAATCTAATGAAATAAAAGTTTACATATGTTCAACTTTACCAGCTANTGATTTCCCATGGTCACCTGGACTAAACCCTGCTCCAAAAGTACTTGAACTAAATTCTATATTAAAAAAATACTGTAAAGAAAATAATATTGTATACGTAGATTATTACTCTCAAATGGTTGATAAAAAAGGTGGTTTAAAGGTTCCTGATTATACATCAAAAGAAGATTTAGTTCATCCAAACCTGAAAGGATATAAATTGATGGAAAGTGTAATTTTAAAAAACCTTAAATAAATCTGAATTCCCTTACTTTAGTCAACTAAACTCATATCTAAAATATTTTTAACTTTATTACATAGTGAGCTATCTTAATAAATACAAGATAATATTGTACTTTTTTGTACCCTTTATTGTAGTTGTATTGTATAAAAATATAAAGATTGAACCTGAAATGAAAAGCATTACAGTTTCAAACTCTGACTTANCAGNCATTAAATATCAATCTACAAAGATAGTCGATTATAATTTTGATGTTAAACCCATTTTATCTGATAAATGCTATTCATGTCATGGTCCTGATGATAAAGCAAGGCAAGCAAATTTAAGATTAGATTTTGTAGAAGGCATATCTGATTTTTTAGATAAAAATTCAAACAATCATATTATTGATTTGGATAGTCCAGAAAATAGTGAGTTGATGAAAAGAATAAATAGTGATGATAGCGGTTATTTCATGCCTCCACCTGAATCTAATTTAAAATTAACTAGAAATGAAAAAGAGATTCTAAAAAATTGGATTGAACAAGGTGCCAACTGGGATAAACACTGGGCTTATGTAAAACCGAAATACCATGAAATACCTCAAACTACTCATTCTGAATGGGTANCCAATGAGATTGATAACTTTATTTCGGAAAAGTTTGATGAAAAAGGTTTAATTCCCTCCCCACTNACGNCAAAGGAAGTTCTTATAAGAAGAGTTTTTTTTGACATAATAGGCTTACCACCCTCAATAAAGCAAATTGACAATTTCTTGGGTAATAATGATAAAGATGCCTACGAAAAAGTTATTGATAAATTGCTAGAATCAAAGTCCTTTGGAGAAAGGATGGCGTCAATATGGATGGATTTATCTCGATACGGTGATAGCCATGGTTATCAAGATGATACTGAAAGGGTTATGTGGCCATGGAGAGATTGGGTTATTCACGCATATAATAAAAATTTACCCTACGATGAATTTATGACTTGGCAAATTGCAGGAGATATGATTCCAAATGCAACCAAAGAACAAATACTTGCTTCAGGATTTAATCGAAACCATAAAATAACTCAGGAAGGAGGTGTAATCCCTGAAGAATACAGAGTTGAGTATGTAGCTGATAGGACAATAACNACATCAAAAATAATGATGGGTTTGACTATTGAATGTGCACGATGCCACACTCACAAATANGACCCAATTAGTCATNATGAATTCTTTAGTTTATACAGTTTTTTTAATAATGTAGATGAAAAAGGACAAATTCCATATGGCGTAACAGCTCCAATACCAAACATGACAATTCGGAAACTTGATACTGAAAATGAACTCTCATTTGTGAATCTACCTGATTCATTAGATAATATTACTCTTATGGTAATGAAGGAATCGGAAAACTTAAGAAAAACATACGTTTTGAACAGAGGAAGATATGATTCACCCACAACTGAGGTAAAACCAAAAACACCCAAAGTAGTTTTACCATTTGATGAAACAAAATATTCGGATAATAGATACGGATTAAGCCAATGGTTTTTTGATTCAGAAAATCCATTAACATCAAGAGTAGCAGTCAATAGAATTTGGCAACAATTTTTTGGGATTGGGATAGTTTCAACACCTGACGACTTTGGAAGTCAAGGTAGTAAACCGTTTAATCCAAAGTTATTGGATTGGTTAGCTTATACATTTCAAAATCATGATAAATGGGATACAAAAAAATTTATAAAAAGAATTGTAATGTCCTCAACCTACAGGCAATCAAGTAAAATTAATCCTATTAATCGAAAAATTGATGCTGATAACACCTACTTAGCAAATTATCCAAGACAAAAATTAACNGCTGAAATGATTAGAGATAATGCTTTGGCATCTAGTGGAATGCTAGTTAATAAAATCGGCGGACCAAGTGTTAAACCATTGCAACCTGAAGGTTTGTGGAACGAAGTTATTGGTGGCGGCGGCGGAAGCTTAGCGTTTTATGTACCTGACACAGGGGAGAATTTATTCAGAAGAAGTNTATACACCTTTTGGAAGAGAACTGTTCCACCACCATCAATGATGATTTTTGATGCNCCAACCAGAGACGATTGTGTAGTTGTAAGACAAAAAACAAGTACACCACTACAATCTTTAGCTCTAATGAATGACCCACAATATTTAATGGCTGCAGAACATCTNTCAAACAAAATATTCGAAACAGAATTAAATCNAACAGAAAAAATTATTTTGATATACAGATCTATAACATCAAGAACACCAAATGAATTTGAAATTAATAAGCTAAAAAACTATATCAAAGAATTTAAAGAGACCAATAATGTGGATGAAAAAGAAGCATTCATTTCTTTAACTCAATTAGTATATAATTTGGATGAAACTACACAAAAAAGTTAAACAAGTATGGAAGAGATTCACAAACATTTTTTAAATAATAATAGACGTAATTTCTTAAAAAAAACAGGGCTTAGCATTGGTGGTTTNGCTTTGGGATCATTACTTGATCCTTTGGGATTTGGAAAAAAAACTGATCCATATGCTGGCCTTACTGAAAAGCCATTAAATATACCTCACTTCGCCCCAAAAGCTAAAAGAATAATTTATTTATTTCAAAGTGGTGGACCTTCTCAACATGATTTATTTGACTACAAACCAAAATTAAATGAAATGTTAGGAATAGATTTACCTGACTCTGTAAGAATGGGACAAAGACTAACTGGAATGACATCGGGTCAAACTAATTTTCCATTGGTTGGAAGTTCAACAAACTTTAAACAATATGGAGAAGCTAGAGCTTGGGTGAGTGACCTAATGCCATATATTGGAGAGATATCGGATGAATTGTGTTTCGTTAAATCTATGCATACTGAAGCAATTAATCATGATCCCGCTATTACTTTTTTTCAAACAGGTTCGCAACAGCCTGGAAGACCAAGTATGGGTTCTTGGATGAGTTATGGACTTGGTAGTTTAAATAGTAATTTACCCTCTTTTGTTGTACTACTTTCAAATGGGACAGGAAGACCAAAGGGCCAACCACTTTATTCTAGACTTTGGGGAAATGGATTTCTTAGCTCGTTACATCAAGGTGTTCAGTTTCGTTCTG
Organism: Flavobacteriales bacterium; assembly: GCA_002705485.1. Lineage (GTDB taxonomy): Bacteria > Bacteroidota > Bacteroidia > Flavobacteriales > Flavobacteriaceae > MAG-121220-bin8. Next base: position 14,906 of record PAGT01000042.1, read on the forward strand.
CTAAGGATCCTGTTCTATATTTAAAAAACCCAGAGGGAGTTTCTCCAAAAAGCAGGAGAAAAATGTTAGATTATTTAGCTGAACTGAATGAACAACAAGAATCAACTTTTGGAGATCCTGAGGTGAGTAGCAGAATTGCTCAATATGAGATGGCTTACAGAATGCAAACTTCTGTTCCCGAAACAATGGACATTTCTAATGAACCAGACCATATTCTACAAATGTATGGTCCGAATGCTCAAAAACCAGGGACATATGCAGCTAACTGTATCCAAGCACGAAGATTAATTGAAAAAGATGTAAGATTTGTTCAATTATACCACATGGGCTGGGATCAACATGAAAATCTCCCTAACCAAATCAAAGCCCAAGCAAGTGATGTGGATCAACCTACAGCAGCTTTAATAATGGATTTAAAACAACGAGGTTTATTAGAAGATACTCTTATTGTGTGGGGAGGTGAATTTGGAAGAACCTCTTATGGACAATTACAAACTTCCCTGAGTAAAGAAAGTTCTAGAGCTATCAAAAATGGAAGATATGGAAGAGATCATCATCCCAGATGTTTTACCATTTTTATGGCAGGTGCTGGAATCAAGCCTGGTTTTACTTATGGTGAAACAGATGACCTAGGTTACAATATTGTTAAAGATCCTGTACATGTCCATGACTTACAAGCAACAATTCTTAATCAATTTGGGATTGACCACACTAAAATGATTTACAAACACCAAGGCAGAAGATTCAGATTGACAGATGTGCATGGTGAAGTAATAAATAAATTGCTAGTGTAGATTTTTATTTCAGGTGATGACTAAAAAATTTCCAAATTTCTTTAGTTGCACTTATATCCTTATTTCCCCAAGAGCCTGGCCAATCATGACCACCACCATCGACGGTGTAAAACCAAACCTGATTGTTTTTAAGGCTTCCTTTCTTTTTTAGTAAAGAAACAGTTGATTTATCTGAAATATCAATATCAGGAAAATTAATTTTTTGATCTACATCACATTGATTTTGGTCAGCCCAAAACTCAACAACTTGTTTAATGTGGGGGGCGCCTCCCCAACCGTATGCAGTTGACATTGTCCCATCCCATGGTACTGTTCTATCATTTGTACCTGAAATTTGCATAACTGGAATATCAAAGGAAGGGTTACAGTTTTCCCAATCTTTTCCACTCATTGTTCCGGTTATTGAAGCAATTGCTTTGAAAACATCTGATTTTTCACAAGCCAAAGTGTAGCTCATAAATCCACCATTAGACATTCCACTTACAAAGGTGTTTTTGGGATTAATTTGATAATTGACCTGAACTTCCTTGGCTAAATTTGATAAAAAACCGATATCATCAACAGAACTCATCTCTAGGTTTGCGTTCCAATGTGATTGACCACTAAGAAGAGTTGATCCTTGTGGATAACAAACCATAAATCCATTTTCCTCAGCAACTAAATTCATTTGAGAATAACTCATTATGTTTAATGATGAACTACCAAATCCGTGTAAAACAA
>PAGT01000043.1 GCA_002705485.1 Flavobacteriales bacterium
TAGAATTAAATATGCATATTCAATTATAAACTCATAGCTAAAAAACCAAAATGGCAATATAAAATAAACAAAAATTACAGGGAGTAATCTTGAAATATATTGTGGAGTTTTGTTTTTAATTAGATAATCATCAAAATTGTTTTCAGTACTTAATGAAAGTTTTTTAAAAAACTTTGATATAAAATTTGACCCCAGAAAATTCAAAAAAATTATTAGAACTATTACTATTAAACTAACTACAATTAAATTTAAAATACTAGCGTAAAATTCACTTATTTCAGAGCCAATTAAAAAATCATAAAAAAATTTATGAAATGGTATTTCAATTATTTTCATCATTTATTTTTCATTAAAATAACTTGTTCTGTGAGTTAAACTGATTTTTTCCTAGATGTTTATATGCCATTTCAGTTACCTCTCTTCCCCTAGGTGTTCTGACTATAAATCCTTGTTGAATAAGGAAAGGTTCATAAACTTCTTCTAAGGTTTCAGGGCTTTCTGAAACTGCAGTGGAAAGAGTGTTTATTCCAACGGGTCCACCCTTAAACTTTTCAATCAATGTTAATAGAATTTTATTATCCATTTCGTCTAATCCATGCTTATCAACATTCAACGATTTTAAGGCAAATCTTGTAATTTCTAAATCAATTTTTCCACTCCCTTTAATTTGAGCAAAGTCTCTAACACGTCTAAGCAGTGAGTTTGAAATTCTAGGAGTCCCCCTACTTCTACTAGCAATTTCAATTGCTGCATTACTTTCAATTTTGATATCCAAAATATCAGAGCTTCTTTCAACGATATTTGATAATAGCTCTGTTTTATAATACTCTAACCTACTATTTATTCCAAACCTAGCTCTCATAGGAGCAGTTAGTAGTCCTGATCTTGTGGTTGCTCCAATCAAAGTAAATGGGTTTAAATTAATTTGAACAGAACGAGCGTTAGGTCCACTTTCAATCATTATATCAATTTTATAATCTTCCATTGCTGAATATAAATATTCTTCAACAACTGGACTAAGCCTATGAATTTCATCAATAAATAGAACATCTCTGGGTTCAAGGTTTGTTAAAAGTCCTGCAAGATCTCCAGGTTTATCCAATACAGGTCCCGACGAAACTTTTAAGTTTACGCCTAGTTCATTAGCTAATATGTGTGCTAACGTTGTCTTACCCAAACCAGGCGGACCGTGAAACAATGTATGATCTAAAGCATCAGATCTTTGATTACTTGCTTCAACAAAAATTTTTAAATTATCCAAAATATGATTTTGTCCAGCAAAATCATCAAAACTTAAAGGGCGTAGTGCTTTATCAAACTCTAACTCTTCATTATTATAATTAGCGCTTGTTGGATCTAAGTTATCATTCATCTAATCAAATATAAGGAAAATGGATATCCTTTATTGATCAAAATTATAAAGACTAGTGCTCAGTAATGTCTTCATTTTCACCTAAAGGAACAGTCTGCGGTATAAAATCTTCCTCATGACCAGGCTTGCTGTAATCATATGCCCATCTGTAGACGTGAGGAATTTTGCCAGGCCAATTTCCGTGCATGTGTTCAACAGGTGCAGTCCATTCAAGTGTAGTAGATTTCCATGGATTTTTAGAGGCCTTCTTGCCATAGAACATAGAAGAGATGAAATTATATAAAAAGATTAACTGTGCTGCCCCAGCCAATAAAGCAAATACAGTAATGATGACATTTATATCAGCTAAATCGTCAAAATATGGAAAAGCGGTATTTGTATAATATCTTCTAGGAAGTCCTGCCATACCAATAAAATGCATGGGGAAAAATACACCGTATGCTGAAATTGCAGTGACCCAAAAGTGTATGTATCCTAAATTTTTATTCATCATTCTGCCAAACAGTTTTGGGAACCAATGATAAACACCAGCGAATAGACCGTAGAGTGCAGAAATACCCATAACTAAGTGGAAATGGGCAACTACAAAATAAGTATCATGAATATTAATATCTAATGTACTATCTCCCAAAATTATTCCTGTCAAACCACCTGTTATAAAAGTTGAAACCAGACCTATTGAAAATAACATACCAGGGTTAAACTGTAAATTACCCTTCCAAAGAGTAGTTATATAATTAAAAGCTTTTACTGCTGATGGAATTGCAATTAAAAGAGTTGTAAAGGTGAAAACTGAACCTAAAAAAGGATTCATTCCTGAAATGAACATGTGATGGCCCCAAACAACCGTAGAAAGAAAAGCAATAGCCAAAATTGATGCTACCATAGCTCTATATCCAAAGATTGGTTTCCTAGAGTTTGTTGCAATAATCTCAGATGTTATTCCTAAAGCTGGAAGAAGAACAATATAAACCTCTGGATGTCCTAAAAACCAGAAAAGGTGTTCAAACAAAACAGGGGAGCCACCTTGATAGTGTAATACTTCTCCCTGAACAAATATATCAGATAAAAAGAAGGATGTTCCAAAACTTCTATCCATAATTAACAGTAAAGCTGCAGACAATAGAACAGGGAAGGAAATAACTCCAATAATGGCAGTGACAAAAAAAGCCCAAATAGTAAGTGGCATTCTAAATAATGACATTCCTTTGGTCCTTAGATTGATAACAGTTACAATATAATTCAAAGATCCAAGCAAAGAAGAAGCAACAAAAATTGCCATAGATATTAACCAAAGTGTCATCCCCATTCCGGAACCAGGTTGTGCTTGTGGAAGAGCACTTAGAGGCGGGTAAATTGTCCAACCTGCTGCTGCAGGACCTGCTTCAACAAATAATGACGCTATCATAATTACACTTGAAAGAAAGAACAACCAAAAAGAAATCATATTTAATAATCCAGATGCCATATCTCTAGCTCCAATTTGTAATGGTATTAAAAGATTACTAAAAGTTCCACTAAGTCCAGCAGTTAAAACAAAGAAGACCATGATTGTACCATGTATGGTAACTAAAGCCAAATAAATGTTCGGATCCATAACTCCCTCTGGGGCCCACTTACCTAAAAAAATATCAAATACAGCGAATGATTGTTCTGGCCAAGCAAGTTGTAGTCTGAACAACAATGACATAGCAACTCCAATAAATCCCATAAAAAGCACTCCAGTGATTAAATATTGTTTTGCGATCATTTTATGATCTTGACTAAAAATATACTTTGTAATGAAAGTATCATTATGATGGTGATCTTGATGAAAATCAGATTTTTTATTTGCAAGCAGGTCACCAAATTCTTCAGATTCCATCTTGACTCTTATTCGCTTGTACTTATTCTTTTTCTCTTTCATTTTTATAACTTATTGCATAATCGAGGAAAATGCAGGTTGTTGTTGTATCCATTTATTGTAATCTTTTTCGCTGTCAACAATAATTTTCATCTGCATGTTGTAGTGCGAAGATCCACAAATTTTTGCACAAAGCAATAAATAGTCAAACTGATATGGTTCTAAACCTTCCTCACCATTTGCGATCAGTTCTTGACTATTATCATAACGGATTTTATTTATTCTTTCCACCTTTGATGCAACATCAGGATTCATTCTCATGTCTGCAGTTGTAATTGTTGGTGTAAAAGCAAACTCTGTTATCATTCCAGGAACACAATTCATCTGTGCCCTAAAATGGGGCATGTATGCAGAATGTAAAACATCTTGTGATCTCATTTTAAAAATAACTTTTCTGTTGACGGGGATATGAAACTCTTGTGAAACAACAATATCATCCCAACCATTGGGATCAGATGAATCAATTCCTACAGAATTTCTTCCATCAAAATCATTTAAAAATCTAACATTTGCATCTCCAAGAACATTGTCTTGTCCCCCATATCTAGCTTTCCAGTTCCATTGTGCAGCATACAACTCAATAACAAGGGCATCCTCATCTTGATCATCAAAATTCATTATTTGTCCCCATGTTACCATTCCATAAATTATTAAACCGAAAAAAACAAAAGCAGGAATAACAGTCCAAACCAACTCTAAGTTATTATCGTGTGTTATGAAAAAGGCTTTTCTATTATTAATTCCACGGTACTTATAGGCAAAATAATGCAATACTGCTTGAGTTATTGTTTGTGCAAATAAAATTATTGCAAATGAGATCCATAGCAACCTGTCATAGGGCACACCATGCTCAGAAGCAGATTCTGGTAAAAGCACCTTCGTATATGCCCAAAAACAATAAATAGTTACTAGATAAATGAATACTAGAAAAGCAAACATGAGTTTTCCTTGTGTATCATTATCTTTTTCATTTGCAATCTGGGAATCATCCTTTTCTTTACCCATTTTGTTTTGAATAAGTTTATAGATATTACTTATTTGCCAAATAGCAATACCCATTAAAATCAAAACCATTCCTGTTATTAACGCTATCATTATCTTTTAATTAATAAACAAACTTTTCACTTTCCTTGAACAAAGGATCTCCACTTGGTTCAAGAGATGCTTTTGTTAAAGTTTTAAAAACTACATAAATAAATAAACCACCAAAAAATAAAATCCCTCCAATTTCAGGGACACCAATAAACCATTGGTCACCTACAGTACCTGGCATAATCATATTATAAAAATCTAAGTAGTGGCCAAATAAAATGACTATACCAGTCATTACTATCAACCAATTAACCCTTTTGTAATCACTATTCATTAGCACTAGAAAAGGGAAAATTAAATTTGTTACAATCATACCCCAAAAGGGCAAAGAATAATCTTGAATTCTAGCTACAAAATAAACGACTTCTTCTGGGATATTAGCATACCAAATCAACATGAATTGAGAAAACCAAAGATATGCCCAAAAAACACTAACACCAAACATAAATTTAGCTAAATCATGCATATGGTTGTCATTAACTTTTTCCAAATATCCCTGAGATTTTAAATAAATTGTAATCAAAGCAATCATAGTAATTCCAGAAACAAACATACTAGCGAATACATACCAACCAAAAAGCGTGCTAAACCAATGTGGATCAATTGACATTATCCAATCCCATGACATCATCGATTCGGTTACGATGAAAAAAGCCAAAAATCCAGCAGACAACTTAAAGTTTCTTACATGGTTAACAATACCATCCGATTTGTCTTGTGCAATAGAAAATTTTCTTGAAAAATATCTATATAGATTCCAGCCTAATATATAAAAAATTGCTCTTGCTAAGAAAAATGTTGAATCTAAATATCCAGACTTTGCTTGAATTATTTTATCATAAGCTACAACTTCAGGATCCATCCAGACAAATACATGATTTAAGTGCATGGTACACAAGACCAATATTACAAATACAATAATTGAACCAGGAAGCAAGTACCCAGTTATTCCTTCCATGACTCTAAACAAGATTGGAGACCATCCTGCCTGAGAGGCTCTTTGAATAGCATAAAATGCCAGAGTGCCTAGTGAAATCAAAAAGAAAAATAATGCAGCAACATATAAAGCAGACCATGGTCTATTACTTAATTGGTGATAAACATGCTCATCATGGGACATTTTATGGCTATCCTCTTGCAGGTCTACATTAGTTTTATCTGTATTTTCTATTGAGTTGGAATTGTACTCTTCACCATAATTGGACCCATGATCATCATAACCATGGTTAGAGACCATTTCTTTAGCCTCTTCTAAAGAATGGGGAGCTGAATAAAATCCATAAGCCAAAGCTAGCAACCCAATCAGCATCATTGAAAAAGAAAGAATTTTTATATTTTTAGTTATAGAATACATTTACCAAATTACTTTTTTATTAAATCTTCCCTTAAGGTCATTACATACTGTGATATTTGCCACCTTTCCTCATAATCAACCTGGCTTGCATGTGAGCCCATTAAGTTTTTACCATACATCAAAACATGATAAATACTACCGTCAGTAATTTCTCTGTCTGCATAGCTTGGGATTCCAAGAAACTTCTCCCTTTTCATCAAAATCCCTTGTCCATCTCCTTTAGAGCCATGACATACAGCACAATAAACCCCATATAATTCTTTACCTATTTTTAAATTTTCAGTATTTTGCTCAAGCGGATTTATTAGATTCAGTTTAGCTGAATCGTAACCTTCGTTGGTGTCATCATATTCATAAGGCATCCAACCTCTAGGTATTGTTCCTTCAACTGGTAACTGAGCTTCAGTTCCCATTTTAAAAGCTGTTGATTCGTCATAGGCGTCGTAACCAACTGCTTCGTACATGTTTGGAAAATACTGGTAATTGGGTCTAGATGAATCAAAGCAAGATTTCAATAAAATTGAGCCCAGAATTAAAACGATAAATTTAATTTTTTTAGTCATTATCATTTTTTTTATTTAAATGGAGTTTAATTTCTAAAACATCTGTTTCCTTAATTAATTTTTTTATTTCCTTTTCACTACCATCAAACTTTATCTCAATTAAAAATTTGTCATCGGTAGTATTAGGAATAGGGTTTTCAGCTTCCTTAAATGGCCATAATTTACTTCTCAAATAAAAAGTAATTACCATTAAATGGGCCGCAAAAAACACAGTAAGTTCAAACATGATGGGAACGAATGATGGCATATTTTCAATAAATGAAAAACTGGGTTTACCTCCAATATTTTGTGGCCAGTCTAAAATCATTATGTGATTCATCATCCATATTGCAAAAGAAAAACCGATACACCCGTAAATAAATGCTGTTATCGCCAAACGAGTTTCTTTTAGTCCCAAGACCTTGTCCAAACCGTGTACAGGGAAAGGAGTATAGACTTCTTCAATATCAATTTTGGCCTCCTTAATTTTTTTAACGGCCGCTAACAACTTATCGTCATCGTCGTATATCGCATGTAGTATTTTTTCAGCCATTTTTATCTCTCATTTTTTTATAATTATCCCCTGAGGTTTTAAGAATTGTTTTGACTTCAGCCTGAGCAATTACAGGGAATGTTCTCGAGTAAAGTAAAAATAAAACAAAAAAGAAACCAATCGTACCTAAAAAAATACCTATATCAAAAACTGTTGGTGAAAACATAGTCCATGAGGATGGTAAATAATCTCTGTGTAGTGATGTTACTATGATTACAAACCTTTCAAACCACATTCCAATGTTGACCACAATCGAGATTACAAATGAAAAAACAATACTGGTTCTCAACTTTTTAACCCACATAAACTGAGGAGAAAAAACATTACAAGTCATCATGGACCAATAAGCCCACCAGTAGGGTCCTGTTGCTCTGTTGAGAAAAGCATATTGCTCATATTCAACACCAGAATACCACGCAATGAAAAGTTCAGTGATATATGCACATCCAACAATACAGCCTGTAATCATAATTACTATGTTCATTAACTCAATATGTTGAATAGTTATGTAATTTTCCAAATTGGAAACTTTTCTCATAACTATTAGTAAGGTTTGAACCATTGCAAAACCAGAAAAAATTGCTCCTGCAACAAAATATGGAGGAAAAATAGTGGTATGCCAACCTGGAATTACAGAAGTCGCAAAATCAAATGACACAATAGTATGTACAGACAGTACAAGTGGAGTTGCTAATCCAGCAAGAACTAATGAAACTTCCTCAAACCTTTGCCAATCTTTTGCTCTTCCGCTCCATCCAAAGCTTACCAAACTGTAAATTTTCTTTTGAAACGGCTTGACTGCACGATCCCTAATCATCGCAAAGTCAGGTAATAAGCCTGTCCACCAAAAGACCAATGAAACAGACAAATAGGTAGAAATTGCAAAAACATCCCAGAGTAAAGGAGAATTAAAATTAACCCAGAGTGATCCATATGCATTAGGTATTGGTAAAGTCCAAAATGCTAGCCATGGTCTTCCCATGTGAATTATGGGAAATAATCCGGCTTGAATAACAGAAAAGATAGTCATTGCCTCCGCGGATCTGTTAATAGCCATTCTCCACTTTTGCCTAAACAATAATAAAACAGCTGATATTAATGTTCCTGCATGGCCAATACCAACCCACCAAACAAAGTTTGTTATATCCCACGCCCAACCAACTGTTTTGTTCAATCCCCAAGCACCTATACCAGTAGAAATAGTATATATGATACAACCTATTCCCCATAAAAACATAATAAGGGCGATTGAAAAGACTATCCACCATTGTTTATTGGCTTTTCCCTCAACAGCATTTACAATATCAACTGAAACATCATGATATGACTTACCACCTGTAACAAGGGGCTTTCGTATCGGTGCTTCGTAATGAGATGCCATATTTTTATTTAAAATTAATAATATTAAGTTTCATCAGTATTTCTAACTTTTACATGATAAAAAACATTTGGTTTTGTACCAACATATTCCAATAAATGGTAAACTCTATCCTTTTCTTTTAAAGCAGTAACCTCACTTTCCTTATCATTGATATCACCAAATTTCATTGCTCCTGTAGAACATGCTGCAGCACAAGCGCATGCATCATTAAACTCTCCAGACTTGACTTCTCTACCTTCATTCTTAGCTTTCAAAATAACTGCTTGAGTGGATTGAATACAGAAAGAACATTTTTCCATAACTCCACGAGAGCGAACAACAACATCAGGGTTTAAAACCATTTTTCCTAAATCGTCGTTCATATTAAAATCGAATTCATCATTATTATTATACAAAAACCAGTTAAATCGTCTAACCTTGTAAGGACAGTTGTTGGCACAATATCTTGTTCCTATGCATCTGTTGTAAGCCATGTGGTTTTGCCCTTGTCTTCCATGTGATGTAGCTGCAACGGGGCAAACTGTTTCACAAGGCGCATGGTTACAGTGCTGACACATTACAGGCTGAAAAACAACTTGTGGATTATCAGCGGGTTTTTCCATTTCGCCAAAGACTGAAAGTGAATCTGAAATACCAGAAATATTTTCTTTTGTTTCAATATCTTCTTCAAAGGTTTGTTCTGATGAATAGTAGCGGTCAATTCTAAGCCAATGCATGTCTCTTGATTTTCTGACTTCTGTTTTTCCAACAACAGGAACATTGTTTTCAGCGTGACATGCTATAACACACGCCCCACACCCTGTACATGCATTTAGATCAATTGATAAATTAAAATGATGACCAATTGATCTATCAAACTCGTCCCACAAATCGACATCGGGGGATGTTACCGGAGTTTCAATGTGATTTAAAGAAACTTTTGGAACAGAGTTCCAGTGTTTTGCACTTTTGGTATTAAAAACTTCAAGTGTAGTTTCCTTAATTATATCTCCTCTTCCCATTAATGTATTGTGCAATTGTACACATGCAAACTCATGATTTTCATTAATTGACTCTAATTTAACATTCTGAGACAAGTTAAAACCTTTGTAAAGCTTGTATGCATTTACACCAACTTGCATCTCTTTTTTTAACGCCTTAGTCTTACCATATCCAAAAGCAAGACCTACAGATCCTTCGGCTTGACCAGGCTGAATAATCACTGGAACTTTTAAACTTTCTCCTTGTACCGTGATCAGAGCATAATTACTATCAAGTGCGCCATTAGCGACATTGTAATTCTTTAATCCAATTTGATCAGCGTCTTTTTTTGAAATTGTTAAATAATTATCCCATGATACTCTTGTTATTGGATCGGGAAACTCTTGAAGCCAAGGATTGTTGGCTTGTTGTCCATCACCTAAGCCAGTTTTGGTGTAAAGTACGAGTTCAATACCATTAGATTTTGATCTTGACAAGGATTTAGCTCTTTCAAGAGGATTAATAATCTGTTTTTTTAAAACCGGTCTAGTTTCTGAATCATAAAACCCATCGTGTAAAACTTGATTCCAAGTTGAGCCCTTTATTATATTTTTTTGCCAATTGTCTTTTAAGAATTCATAAAAACTTTGACTAGAGCCCATCCAGTCAAGTAAACAATCTTGAAATTGCTTGGTGTCAAACAGTGGTCTAATTGTAGGTTGAGTCAAGTTATATTTTCCATAAACCAGTTCGTTATCACCCCAAGACTCTAATGAATGAGGGGAAGCTGCAACCCACTTTGATATAGACGCCGTCTCATCATTTTTCATTGAAAAACAAACTGAAAATTCTGCTTTACTTAAACCTGAAATAAAATCTTTGGAATTTGGTAAAGTGTAAACAGGATTAACTCCCGCCATGATAATACCCTTAACCAAGCCTTTGTTTAAATCTTTAATAAGTTTTGTTATCTTTTTATCATCAGAGTTTTTAATTAGAGAAAGCTCATCTTTTTTAAATGCCTGGCTATTTAATAACTCGTTAATTTCATGGGTAATCAAGTGAGCATCCACATCATCAATTCCTGTTACCAATAAGCCTTTTGAACCTGCATTTTTCAAACCTTCCGAAATCTTTTTTAACGATTCATCCAACTTTGAAGGCAGTTCACCGCCGACTTCATTTCCAGAGACATATCCAAAGATTTTGGCTAGAGCAATTTTTTGTTGAGAGGGAGATAATGGAATTCTCTTATCTGCGTTTGACCCAGTTATAGTCATGTTGGATTCAATTTGAATATGTTTGGACATATTTGCTTTTCCATCCTTATTTCTTTCAGGAATCCGACCTTTAACATATCCTGAGTCATGATCCCCCCCCTGCCAATCACCAAGAAAATCAGCACCTACAGAAACAATATATTTAGCCTTGGAAAAATCGTATGTTGGTAACGCTCTAACTCCATACGCAACTTCAAATGCATCAAGAGCTTTTGAATCAGAAATTGAATCATAAACTACATGAAAAACGTTAGGATATTTTTTTATAAAATCTGAAATTATTTTTGACGTGGAAGGACTTGCAAAGGTTTGAGTTAATAAAACAACAGGCTTATTGTTGTCTTTCATTGACTCTAGCAAAGAAATCATACTTTTATTAAGGTTATCCCAAGTTGTTTCACCTCCATTTAATGTTGGAGCCTTAACTCTCATACTATCATACATAGACAATACAGAGGCGTGAACTCTAGCATTTGCAGAAGACCTTACTTTTGATTTTATATTATTCTCAATTTTAATGGGCCTACCTTCACGTGTTTTAACAAGAACGTTTGCAAAATCAAAACCATCTGCAATTGTTGTGGCGTAATAATTTGCTAGACCAGGAATTATTCTTTCTGGCTGCAAAACATAGGGAATAGAACGGTTAACTGGTCCTTCACAACTAGCTAATGTAGCGGCTGCTGTGCTAAAACCCAGGTATTTCAAAAAGTCTCTCCTGTTGGTATTAGACTGCTCTAGTTGGTTTTTATCTGATAGAAAAGAATCTGTTGGTAATTGATCTATGAACTCATTATTTTTTAAATGGTCGATAGTATTGTCACAAGAAGACAACTCTAGTTCACTTTTCCAATATTTTTTTTGGTTACCCATTTAATTACGTTCTATTTTCTAATAATGACATTTTCCACATTCTAATCCACCCATTTGAGCAGCAGTCAATTCATCTACACCATATTTTTTTGACAACTCTTCATGTATTTTTTGATAGTACTCATTGTTTTTTAAATCAACATTCGTCTCCCTGTGGCAATTGATACACCAACCCATTGTTAGAGAGGAGTGTTGATATAGTATTTCCATTTCCTCGACAGGACCATGACAGGTTTTGCAATCAACTCCAGCCACATTTACGTGTTGAGCATGGTTGAAATAAACAAAATCCGGAAGATTGTGAATCCGAACCCACTTAACAGGCTCCGTATCCCCTGTGTAACTTTGAGAATTTTCGTCCCAACCAACCGCTTTGTAAAGTTTCTTTATTTCGTTTGTGTAAAATTCTTTAGTGTATCCTTTTTCCAAATCTTCTTCACCATTGTACTCTGCAATATTTTCATGACAGTTCATGCAAACATTGAGTGAAGGTATTCCCGAGTGTTTAGATTTTTTAGCTGACGAATGGCAATACTGACATTCAATTTGGTTTGCACCAGAGTGAATCTTATGAGAATAATGGATTGGTTGAATTGGCATATAACCTTGATCCACACCAACTTGCAACATATAACCGTATGCATAATAAGCACTTGAAAGCAAAAGAAAAATTACAGAACAAAAAACAAGAAACTGGTTTTTAGCGAAAGCTTTCCATATTGGAATTCCTTTTTTATTATTTTGTTGATCAGCGAAAACAGTATTTTGATTAACTAAGCTTTTTAAGGTTTTATTTATCAAATAAAGAAGCATGACCAGTACAAGCAGAACAAATGATAAAAGAATCAGAATAATATCGTTTGTTGAGCTGGAAGATGAAGTTTGAGCAACCGGAGCACCTGGGGGTGGCGTTGGTTTGGGTGGAACATAATCAGTGTAGGCCAAAATATTATCAATATCCTCATTTGATAAATTAGGGAACGCATTCATAGCGACCTTGTTGTACTCCTCATAAATAGCAACTGCCTGAGGATCACCCGACTTAATCATTGCTTGACTATTTTTTATCCATGAGTACAACCAATCCTTTTCATACTTAGCTGAAACCCCTTTTAAAGCAGGACCAACCAAATTTCTGTTAAGCTTGTGACAAGCTGCACATTGAGAATTGAATAAAGATTTTCCTTTTTGAACATCAGGCTCCTGAGCAATCAAATTGGCAGAAAATAGGATTGAAAAAAATGAAATTAAACCGAAAAAGGTCATCAACCGAACCTTTGAAAAGAGGTGAGAAAAAAGATGAAAAAATATGCTGTTTTTTTTCACTAAAAAATTAAAAAAAATTGTCTCAAATTTTGATGTAAAAATACAACACAAAAATGTTTTTACANACTAACATTATATCTATTTTTTTTAATTTATAACCATTCTAAATAGTGCATTTGTAACGTATGTTTAGAAATAGAAAATATCCATATATATTTGCAACTATGTTATCAAATAAGAACGTTTTACTCAAAACAATATTTTTACTTTTTTATTGCTTTTGTTTNGGACAAAATGGTGCACTAAAGATTACTCAGGACAATAAACTTGANAGTATTATTTCTTTAAAAAAGGAGGTGAATAAGGAAGATTTTACCTCAGGACAGTATACAATCCAGGTTTTTAGTGGAAATTTTAATGAAGGCAATGAACTGTTTGAAAAATTAAAAAATGAGAAAACTGAAGAATTATTTTTTAGTTTTGAAACTCCATACTATAAAATAAGAATAGGCAAATATATTTCAAAAATTGATGCAATTAAAAAGCTAAAAGAAATCAAGATAAATTTTCCATCAGCTTTTATCTTGAGACCTAATTAATTTTATTTTTTTATTTCGACATCTGAGTATGCCTCAANNATATCACCAATTGAAATATCNTTGTAATTTTTTATCTGAATACCACAATCATATCCTTTAGAAACTTCTTTTACATCATCCTTGAATCGCTTCAAGGATTCNAAAGTTCCAGATGTTATAACAACACCGTCTCTNATTAGTCGAACGNTNGACTTTCTATAAATTTTTCCATCAGTTACCATGCACCCTGCTATTGTTCCAACCTTAGATATTTTAAATGTTTCACGGATTTCTACGGTACCAGTAACCTCTTCTCTAAATTTTGGAGATAACATGCCTTCCATTGCATCTTTAAGGTCATTAATTGCATCATAAATTATAGAGTAGTTTCTAATATCTATTTCTTCTTTATCAGCAATTTGTCTTGCATTTCCTGTTGGCCTGACGTTAAAACCAATGATTATTGCATCAGATGCCGAAGCGAGTAAAACATCTGACTCTGTTATTGCTCCTACAGCCTTGTGTATAATATTAACATGTATTTCCTCAGTAGAAAGCTTCTGAAAAGAATCTGTTAATGCCTCGACAGATCCATCAACATCACCTTTTAAAATTATATTTAACTCTTTAAAGTCTCCAAGAGCTATCCTTCTTCCAATTTCGTCAAGTGTAATGTGTTTTTGTGTTCTTACTGATTGTTCTCTAACGAGCTGTGTTCTTTTTACAGCTATTTGTTTAGCTTCTTTCTCATTTATAAAAACATTAAATTTATCACCTGCTTGAGGAGCGCCATCCAAGCCTAGAACTGATACTGGAGATGATGGGCCAGCTTCAAAAACGGCTTTTCCTCTTTCATCTTGCATAGCTTTTATTTTTCCACTGTGCTGACCTGCCAACAAATAATCTCCAATTTTTAATGTACCTGATTGAACAAGTATTGTGGAAATATAACCTTTACCTTTATCAAGGTAAGCTTCAACTACAGACCCAATAGCTAACTTGTCTGGATTTGCTTTTAATTCTAAAAACTCTGCCTCTAATAAAACTTTTTCGAGAAGCTCATCTATCCCATCACCTTTAAGGGCAGATACGTCTTGGGATTGTATTTTCCCTCCCCACTCTTCAACTAATAAATTCATGGAAGAAAGTTTTTCTTTGATCTTTTCAGGGTTAGAGTTAGGACTATCAATTTTATTTATAGCAAAAATTATTGGTACTCCAGCAGCTTGAGCATGACTAATAGCTTCTTTTGTTTGTGGCATTATATCATCATCGGCAGCAATTACAATTATAACAAGGTCTGTAACTTGAGTTCCACGTGCCCTCATTGCGGTAAAGGCCTCATGTCCAGGAGTATCCAAAAAAGTTATTTTTTGTCCACTTTCTAATTCAACACTATATGCGCCTATGTGCTGAGTAATTCCTCCCGATTCACCTGCAATTACATTTTCCTTTCTAATGAAATCTAATAGAGAGGTTTTACCGTGATCAACATGACCCATTACTGTAACAATTGGTGCTCTTGAGACAAGTTGATCAGGCGAATCAGTTTCTTCAGAGATNGTTTCTTCTATATCAGCTGTCACAAACTCGACATCAAATCCAAATTCATCAGCAACAACAGTAAGGGTTTCAGCATCTAATCTTTGATTCATTGTTACCATGATACCCAATGACATACATGCTGAAATTATTTCAGTTGATGTTATTTCCATCATAGTGGCTACCTCACCAACTGTAATAAATTCTGTGACCTTAATACTCTTTTTATCAGCCTCACTTAAAGCTTGATCTTCTTCGGACTTTTCTTTGTGTGAATCCCTTTTTTCTTTTCTATATTTAGCTCCTTTTGATATCGAGGATTTGCCTTGAAGTTTTTCTAAAGTTTCCCTGATTTGTTTTTGAACATCTTCATCAGATGTTTCAACTNTTTTTGTCTTTGAGAATGATTTTTGTTTTTTTGAATCTTTATTAAATTTAGGAGAATCTTTTGTAATTCTAATTCTCTTTCTTTTGGGCAGGGAAGTTTTTGAGGTTTCAGTATTTTTTTTGCTTTCTAATTTATCTAAATCAATTTTATCACCAACTGTTTTGAGACCACTTAATTTTTTGTATTGTGTTTCAATTTTTGATTCGTTGGAATCAACTTTTTCTTGAGATTTTTTCTCAGTGTTGCCGGATTCTTTCAAATCCTTTGTTATTTCATCTTTATTCTCTGGATTATTTTGTTTTTTTAGAGAGTTTAAATCAATGGTGCCAACTTGTTTTGGTTTGACCAACTGTACTTTGGCTTCAATAACAGCCTTCTTAGCTTTCAACTTCTCTTCATATTCCTTCTCTAGTTTAATTCTAAGCTCTTCCTTTTCCTTTCTTTTTTCCTCACTTAAATCATGAGACTCAACCTTACTTGTTTTGTCAGATTGAAATTCATTAAGTAAAATATTGTATTGATCCTGAGATATTTTTGTTGTTGGTCTAGCTTCAATGTCGTGCCCCTTGGAAGATAAATATTCCACTGCTCGATCTAAAGAGATATTAAATTCTCTTAAAACCTTGTTTAATCTTGTCAACTTTGATTCTGCCATTTTAATTATTTAGTCAGAAAATTCAGCAGTTAAAACTTTTCTAATTTCCAATATAGTCTCTTCTTCAAGATCTGTTCTCTTGATTAAATCTTCAACATCTTGCTCCAATACACTTTTNGCAGTATCAAGACCTGCTTTTTTTAATTCATCCAAAACCCATTCTTCAATCTCATCTGAGAATTCAGTTAATTCAACATCCTCTTCAGCACCTTCNCGATAAACATCAATTTCNTATCCAGTTAATTGTCCAGCAAGTCTAATATTGAAACCTCCTCTNCCAATAGCTTTAGAAACTTGTTCTGGGTCCATGAANGCTTCGACAGTTTTNTTNTCTTCATCNATNTTTAAAGATGATATTTTGGCTGGACTNAGGGCTCTGGTAATTAATAACTGAATATTATTTGTGTGATTTATAACATCAATATTTTCATTTCCAAGCTCTCTTACTATGCCATGAATTCTCGAACCTTTCATTCCAACACATGCTCCAACAGGATCAATTCTATCATCATATGAATCGACAGAAACTTTTGCCTTTTCTCCAGGAACTCTAACAACTTTTTTGATAGAAATTAATCCATCGAAAACCTCAGGGATGTCCTGTTCAAATAGTTTTTCTAAAAACTTCGGAGATGTTCTAGATAGAATTATTGATGGCTTGTTTCCTTTGAGCTCTACAGATTCAATAATTCCTCTGACAGAGTCACCTTTTCTATAAAAATCAGATGGGATTTGTCTATCTTTTGGCATTATCAATTCGTTTCCTTCATCATCCAGTAAAATAACTACATTGTGTCGCACGTGATGAACCTCAGCGGTATATATTTCTCCAACCAAATCAACAAACTGTTTGTACACTATGCCATTGTCATGTTCATTGATTCTAGAAACCAAATTTTGTCTTAGAGACAAAACCGTTCTTCTACCTAGATCAACCAATTTAACTTCCTCGGAAACATCTTCCCCAACTTCAAAGTCAGGTTCAATCTTTCTTGCATCTGTTAGGGATATTTCTTGATTTTCGTCCTCAACATTTCCGTCATCAACTACAATTCTATTTCTCCAAATTTCTAAGTCACCTTTATCTGGGTTTATAATAATATCAAAGTTGTCATCGTCCCCATATTTTCTTTTTAATGTATTCCTAAATACTTCTTCAAGGATGGACATTAATGTAACTCGATCAATGAACTTTTCATCCTTGAACTCAGAAAAAGATTCTATCAGTGCTAAATTTTCCATTTATTTAATAATTTTTAATGTTTTCTAAAAAAGAAGGGGACAATGTCCCCTTCTTTTTTTCCATATGCGACGCAAATATATAAATAATAACTAAACTTTCTTGCAAGTTAAAATAATTGTTGGCCTACTAGGGATCGAACCTAGACTCTTCTGGACCAAAACCAGACGTGTTGCCAGTTACACCATAGGCCATTTAATTCTTCGCAAATTTAATACAAAGTTTTTCCTAAGCAAACTATTTAACTTTAAAAAATCTTCATAATTAGTTCCATATATTTTATAAATTCGCTTTTAATTATTCATATGNTAAGTCTTAAAAAATTTGAGAGATATAATATTGCATTAGCTTTTTTAACTTTTTTAATTGCATTAGCTACTTACACTCTGACTGTTGAACCAACAGCAAGTTATTGGGACTGTGCTGAATATATATCAACCTCATCAAAACTTCAGATTGGACATCCACCTGGCGCCCCATTGTTTCAAATGTTAGGAGCGTTTTTTTCAATTTTTGCTTCTGAAAATGAAAATATTGCTTTTATGGTTAACATGATGTCTGTAATTGCAAGTGCTTTTACAATTTTCTTTTTATTTCTAACCATTACAATTGTGGGAAAGAAAATAAAATTAGTTGATAACAAAGAAATTAGTAAATATAACACATCGCTTATACTAGGTTCTTCTTTTTTAGGGTCCTTGTGCTATACTTTTTCAGATAGTTTTTGGTTTAATGCAGTAGAAGCAGAGGTATATGCAATGGCTACAATGATTATGGCAATATTGTTTTGGCTAGGTCTTAAATGGGAAGAAAACATGGAAAAACCAGATGGAAATAAATGGTTAATACTTATTTCATTTGTAATAGGTCTTTCATTTGGGGTACACTTTATGGGTTTACTTGCAATTCCAGCAATAGGAATGATCTATTTTTTTAAAAAAAATCCAAGTCCCAAAATTGGAGGTTTCATACTAGCGAATATTATTTCTATTGCAATACTTCTATTTATATTTAAACTTTTATTACCCTCTACACTTGCTCTTTTTGGAAATTTGGAAGTTTATTTTGTTAATAGCTTGGGGCTTCCATTTAATTCAGGAACAATTTTTACGGCTGTTTTAATAATAGCATTTTTTTATTACGGATTAAGTTTTACCAAAAAGAAAAATTTTATTAATGCAAATACATTTTTATTATGCATTCTATTCATTTTCGTAGGCTTTTCATCATGGCTAATGATCCCAATAAGATCAAATGCCAATACGGTTATTAATGAAAATGCTCCATCTGACGCCCGAGCTCTTCTCGCTTATTACAATTTAGAACAATATCCCGATACCCATATTTTTTATGGTCCAATGTATTCGGATGCATATGCTGGCCAAGACAAATTAAATCCCTACAAAAATGACAAACCAAAATATGAAAAAGACACAGTAAANAATAAATATGTTATTGTCAACTTTTGGGAAAATGGAAAAATTAATTCAAATAGTGATCACATTGGATTATTGCCTAGAATGTGGAGTTCTGAACACGCTTCAAACTACATGAAATACTTCGGTTATTTACCTTTTGAGATTAAATTTGAATATAAAAATGAACAAAATTTAGTTCAATTAGTTAATCAATTCAAAGTAAACTTTCAACAAGGCAACATAGATTCAGATGGCTATCACGAGTTTTTAACTCAGTATGGAGGTTACCTCGATATTGAAAAACCTAGCTTTTTTTCAAACTTAAAATATCTATTTCAATATCAAATGGGTTCAATGTATTGGAGATATTTTTTATGGAACTTCTCTGGAAAACAAAATGATAAACAATGGAAATATGATTTGTCTAATGGAAATTGGATTAGTGGGATTGATTTCATTGACGAATTAAGATTAGGACCTCAAAATAATCTTCCAGATGATATTTTGAATAATAAAGGCAGGAACAAATATTATTTTTTGCCTTTGATTTTGGGTTTAATAGGTTTTATATTTCTTTTTAGAAAGGACAAAAATTTATTTTGGATTTTAACAGTTTTGTTCCTGTTTACAGGCTTGGCTTTAAAGGTTTATGTCAATGAAAGAGTTTTTGAGCCTAGGGAAAGAGATTATGCATTAGTTGGTTCTTTCTATGTTTTCTGTATTTTTATAGGTATTAGTGTTTTATC
The DNA here is from genome assembly GCA_002705485.1 of Flavobacteriales bacterium. Taxonomy (GTDB): domain Bacteria; phylum Bacteroidota; class Bacteroidia; order Flavobacteriales; family Flavobacteriaceae; genus MAG-121220-bin8. The sequence goes on from PAGT01000043.1 coordinate 19,144, forward strand.
TTTTCAAGAAAAATTAAAAAAGTATCTTAAAAAAACTTTTTCTATTTATCCAATGATTTTAGTCCTTATGGTAGTTCCATTTATAATGGCATATGAAAATTGGGATGATCATGACCGCTCAGAGAGATATACTGCACAATCCCTTGCAAAAGCCTATCTTAATTCAATAAAGGAAGGTGCTGACTCAATGATATTCACAATCGGAGACAACGACACTTTCGCATTATGGTATGCTCAAGAGATTGAGAATTATAGAACAGATGTCAGAACTATCAATACAAGCTTAATTGCTACAGACTGGTACATTGATCAAATGAAAAAAAGAACATATGAAAGTAGCCCAATCCCATCCCAACTTAAACATAATCAATATGCACACGGAATTAGGGATTACATAAAGTTTGAATCTTTAATTGACTCTGTTAGGTGGGATATCAAAGATTTTATGGACTGGGTGGCAAGTGACCATCCCAGAACAAAATATAAAAGTCTACTTACTCAATATGGAGCTGATGTTGACAAGATTCCGCAATTTACTCAAAACATGGTTTATTATCCAACTAATAAAATTAGAGTCTCAGTTAATAAAGAAAATGTGCTAAAAAGTGGTATTGTGTCCGAAAAGGATAAAGATTTAATCGTTGAGTATATAGACATTGACTTGCCTAAGAGCGGGCTATACAAAAATCAAATGATGATGTTAGATATATTGGCTAACAATGACTGGAAAAGACCAATTTATTTTACTGGAGGAAGTTATAATGATTCAGAATATATATGGATGAAAGACTATCTACAATTGGATGGTTTGGTTTATAAGTTAGTACCAATCCAAACGAAAATTAGTAAAGAAAACCCTTATGAACTTGGCAGAATCGATTCTGAATTAATGTATAATATTGTAGAAGGATGGGAATGGGGAAACGCTCAAAGTCCAGACATATATCATGATCCCGAAACAAGAAAGAATAGCATCTCTTTTAGGGGAAATTTACACCGTCTGGCTGAAAAACTAATTGAAGATGGTGAATATGAAAAATCAGAAAAAATATTGGATCTTTCATTAGAAAAAATGCCTCTAGAATATTTTGGATTTTACAGTTTAGTGGAACCATATATTTCAACATACTACAGTCTTGGTCTGTTCGAAAAGGGAGATTCTTTGTATAAACAATTAGAAAACAAATACAATCAAAGTTTAGATTATTATTCCAAATTAAGATTGACAGAAAATTCACAGTTCTCTATTTACACATTCACTGATCAAATAATCACAGATACCGAAAGGTTTAGAACCTTGGTCGAATCTTCAATGGGATCCAACAATCTTGAATTTAAGTCTGATGCAATTGAAAACTTTGTGTCAAAAACTAACTTTGTAAAGGAAATCTATGGCGACTATGAATATTACACTTTATTGATCCCTTTTCTTGAAACTACTTGCAAGTTCAAAAATAGCGGATTTTGTCTCGATTTGTACTCAAATATTTCAGATCAACTAAAAAAACGTTTGGAAATTTTTAATGAGATGAATGATGAAAGTAAAGCTGAATATATAGAAAATATTGCTGACGGTTTGTTCAGGTTTTCTACAATTTTGAACACTGCAAAGCAAAACAAACTAAGTGAAAATTTTATTGAAAATGAATCAATATTCCTTGAGAAAATAAAAAAAGAACTGATTAGATGAACTCTTTTATTAGATTAATTAGAGTATCAGCATCCTGTTCACCACTTTGTCTCCAAACCATTTCTCCGCTTTTATAAATCATCAGAGTTGGTAACATTTTTATTCTAAGAGCTTCGGCTAATTCATTGTTTTTATCAACATTAATTTTGATTACTTTCCCTTTATCACCTACAGCAGCAGCAACATCTCTGAGAATTGGATGCATAACTGTTGAGATCTGATTGTCGTCATTATAAAAATCCAAC
>PAGT01000044.1 GCA_002705485.1 Flavobacteriales bacterium
CCTTATCAAGTTGACCAAGAACTAGGGTTGGAAATAATAAAAACAGCAAAGCTTTAATCATATTTTTTATAACGAGTTTTAAAACCAATTATAAAGCACACTAAAAACTTCATAGTTTATTTTGATTTCTTAAGTTTTTCAATTAATAAATATATTATGAATCCTACCGAAACCACTAACAGAAAAATTGATCCTCTCATAAAATAAATATAATAAAACCTGCTTTATAAGATTAGAAGAAACATAATTAAAAAAAAGAAGATGTGCCTATGGTTTAGGTTTTTTTCATGTAAAACTTTTAAAGAAAAACCTCCGATTTCTCGAAGGTTTAGAATGTGTAGTGTAACGGTATTAGTTGCTCCCCCTCAAGGACTCGAACCTTGGACCCTCTGATTAACAGTCAGATGCTCTAACCAACTGAGCTAAGGAGGAATATTAATAAGACGTGGGCAAATATATATTATATTTTTTTTTGGTCAAATAATTAACTGAAGAAAAATCTTACAATATCCATTGCATTTGCATATAAAACTAGAGCAATTAAAAGAAAAAACCCAATCATTTGAGCAAACTCATAAACCTTAGTATTCGGCTTTTTCCCAACAATCATTTCGTAAAATAAGAACATTACATGTCCACCATCAAGGGCAGGTATTGGGAGTGCATTCATGAAGGCTAAAATTATAGATAAGAGTGCGGTAGTTTCCCAAAAGCCACGCCAATTCCAACTTGATGGAAATATATTACCAATCGTACCAAATCCCCCCAGTTGTGATGCACCCTCCTGAGTAAAAATATATTTAAATTGACCTACATAATCAATTAGGGTCCAATACCCAATTATTGAACCTTCAATTAAGCTTTCAGCAAGTGAATATTTAACTTCCGTAGGCTCAATTTTGGGTAACATTACTGAAACACCTATTTTTTTATCCTCACCAATTGGAACAAGTTTGGAAATGATGTCTCTATTTCTACTTACCGTAATGTTTACATTAGACGATGTATTTGCAGAGATAAACTCTGTAAAGTCTTGCCATTTTACAATATCATTTCCATTTACACTCACAATCCTATCTCCAGTTTGAAAACCAGCATTTTCAGCAGGTGAGCTTGGAACAATTGAATCAATAATTGGTTCAACAAGAGGGTTGAAAGGGCGCATTAAACCACTTTCAAACATTACTGTTCCTATGTCTTCTGGGATTTCAATCAGCTCTCTTGAGCCATCAATATGTTGAACTTTTACATCGCTCACGTCTCTTAGAAATAGGTATTTATTAATATCAATTACATTTTCTAAATCTTCTCCGTTGACCTGTAAAATTTTATCTCCGTCTTTGAATCCATAAGGTTTGACAAGCTCTGCAACTTCAAAACCAGCGGGTAAATTTTCATTTGTTAATATGGTTTTCCCCCAAACAAAAGTTATCATTATGTATATTGCAAATCCTAAAATAATATTAACAGTAACTCCTCCCAACATGATAATAAGTCGCTGCCAAGCAGGTTTCGATCTAAATTCCCAAGGCTGTGGATCTTTTTTTAAGTGCTCAGTATCCATACTCTCATCGATCATCCCTGAAATCTTAACATAACCTCCAAGTGGAAGAGCTCCTATACCATATTCGGTTTCCCCAAATTTTTTCTTAAATAAAGCAAAGGGCCAGTCAAAGAAAAGGTAAAACTTTTCGACTTTCGTTTTGAAGTACTTAGCAGGTAAAAAATGTCCTAATTCGTGTAAAACCACAATTATTGCTAAGCTTAATAATAACTGTAGAGCTTTAATTAAAAATATCATAAAAAAAATTCAGGGTCCAAAAATACGCTTTTATATTAATCTAAAAAAAGTATTTTAATCTATCGTATGGTAATATGTTTCAAATAATTTATTTTTGCAAAAAATTTTATTTTGATTAAAAAAAATTTAAGAAGATATGCCCCATTATTGGTAATAATGTCACTGCTTTCAGTAGTTGTAATGTTCTCATTTTACTACTTATTGAAACCAGAAAAAATTCTCCCAATATATAGTCCCAATATGGTAGCTACAGAGCTTGTAGATGAATCAATTCAGTACGTGAAAAAGTACCACAGAATAGCTGATTTTTCTTTAGTCAATCAAAATGGTGACTCGGTAACAAGTGATTTTTATAATAATAAAATTTATGTTGCAGATTTCTTCTTTACAACCTGTCCTACAATCTGTCCAATAATGACAGATAATATGTCTTACATACAAGAACAAACAAAAAATCAAGATGTTCAATTGGTTTCATTCTCTGTAACACCCGAAATTGATTCTGTGCAACAATTAAAAAAATATGCTTTAGAAAAAGGGGTTAATGATAAAAAATGGAACTTATTAACAGGAAACAAAAAACGTATTTATGAACTTGCAAGAAAATCCTTTCTAGTTGCAAAGGATGACGGAGATGGTGGAAAATATGATATGATCCACACTGAGAATTTTGTCCTAATTGATAAAGAAAAAAGAATTAGAGGTTTTTATGATGGGACAAATAAAGAAGAAATGGATCTATTACTTGATGACATTTTAACACTTGAAAATTCTAATTAGAATGAAAAATTTAATTATTTGCGTTGCCGCGATTTTATCACCATTACTGATACTAAAAAGTCAAGAACTTATCATTGGAGAAGAAAGAATAGAGCCTGGAATTGTTTTCATTTTTGAAGGGGCAATTAAAGACAAAATCGAACCATCTCAAATGCATTTGGATGAAAATCAAACAAACATACACATTGAAGCCAGGGTCAACTGGGATGTAAAAAATACTCCTACAGGAACACCTGCAGGCGGGGTTATTCCGTATTTACATTTGACAGCTGAATTAATAAATAATAAAACAGGCTTAAGCACATTTATTGACTTACTTCCTCACATTAACCTTATTGATAATTTTCATTATGCAAGAAATATATCTTTACCTGGAAAAATTGATGAATTATATGATGTAACATTCAATATTCTTCCTCCCTCAAATATTGAATTGGCAGTTCATAAAGACTGGAGTGATCTGTATGGAAATAAGCTTTTTGAATCCAAATCTTTTACATATCAAAATATTAATTTTGAAGAAATTGCTAGGGCAACTAGGAGATAAATTTACTTTTAAAATTGTATTAGCAAATATTTACTAACTTCATGTTTCAATCTTAAACAATCATAAATGAAGAAATTATTTTTTATCACTCTTGGTTTAATTACATTAATTAGCTGTGAAAATAACCACGGGATAGTCAAATATGATGATCCTAAAACTGATGCAATAAGAACTGTTTTTGAATACGTTTCAAACGAAGATAATTCTTATTTAGAGGATGTATTTTCTAAAGAAATGTTTATGGTTAATCCTGTAAATGATACAATTTATTATAAGGATTTCTTGGCTGGAATAGAAAATATGTACGATTTGTTTGATGACATAGCTTTTGATACAGGAGATGGTGATGCAACAGCTGACGAGGTGGAAACTAACTATTATGAAAACGGTATGGTTTGGACTCAAATTTGGAGTTCTTTTGAAGCAACAGGAAAATATACCAAAGAAAAAGTCTCATTTCCATTTCATATTGCATATCGATGGGATGGTGATAAAATAATTGAGGAATATCAATTTTTTGATATGACCACTTTTAAAAATGAAGAGCAAGCCAAAATAGAATCCTTAAATAATTAAAATCATGAAAATCAAATTTTTAACACTCTATCTTTTTATTTTTTCTATTATCTCATATTCACAGGGGCTAACGTCAATTTATAGTTTTAAAATTGATAACCAAAGTGATATACCAACCATTGTTAAAGCAATGACAGAGCATTTTGAAACAGATTTTGCAAAAGCTGGATCAGCATCTGTTGAAGTTGTTGAAGAACACTTCAATGGTACTGAATCATCGAATATCTCTTTTGTGTACAACTTTAAAGACGTTGAAGAAATGCAAAATGAGTATGCAAGAGTTAATGGTTCCGAAGAAATTAATAAAGTTCATGAAATTGTAATGCCACTTGTTTCAGAGGATTCTCAAATGCTATTAAAAAACATCGTCGGCGGTAAAGGTTCGGGAGAAACAGGTGTGTCAATGGTATTTGTAATGAATGTTAATAACCCTAGTCTGTATCTCGATGAATACACTAAATTAATAACCACAATGGAGGAAAATGGAAAATCTAAACTATTTACCGAATATGGTTTAAGTGAAATTTTTGCTGGAGGACAACAAGATCCAAAAGCAAGTCACCACGCTGTAATTGGAGCTGTTGACATGGTAAGTTTGGTTAATGGACTTGATGAATTATTTGCCAGCTCAGAATTTGCTGAATTTGCATCAAATGTAAATAATAGTAGATCTATATCCAGCAGAAAAATTGTTTTTACATTAGCAACATTTAATAAATAATATACATATGAAGAAGTTTTTATTTACATTAATTATTTTATTGACTGCTTGTCAAAATCAGACTCAAAATAGCAATTTAGAAAACCAACAATGGTCTTTTGATTCTTCAACAGGTGATTACATTGAGTGGCAAAGTGATAATGATTTTGCAAATGAAATGACAAACGCCGGTTTTATTCATTTATACAATTTTGAATATGATAAGGCAACCGTTTTTTTTGAAAAAGCTTTAGAGTATGACCCTTCTCTTTTTGGGCCACATGTAGTTTTGGCTGGATTCTCGATAGACGGTTCAGATAAACAAAAAATGCATATTGAAAAAGCTAAAGAGAATGTTATGGATAAGAACGAAACCTCTAAACTTTTTGTTTCTCTTCTAGATGTGCCGACTGCTGCTTTTTGGCCTCTTGGAAATAAAAATGGGCACGAGATTTGGAAAAGTATGAGGGAAATTGAACCCAAAGGGAAATTAATTCATTATTATTTTGCCTTTACTAAGCCAACTAATGAAGAAGCTATTGAGGAGATGAACACGCTATTGAAAGAACTAGTAGATAATGAAGGAGACAAAGAATCTTTAGCTGTTAGCGGAGATCATTCTTACATGGAGGCTCCTATTTACAATACACTTGGTTACTTAAATTACTACATAGGAGAAAAAACCAAATCTAAAGAATACTTTGAAAAATATATCGAAACCTATCCAAATGGTCATAATCCATATGACTCAATGGGTGAATTTTATTTCAATGAGGGTGATATGAAAAACGCAAAAAGTTTTTATTTGAAAGCAATTGAAATGTATCCCTCTGTTTCAAATGCCAAGGAAATGGTTAGGAAAATTAATGACATGGAAAATATGCAATAATTTTTTATGGTAGTATAAAAAAAATGAAGGGATTAGCCCAGAGCAACATCTAAAATCATCATAATAATAAAGCCTCCAATAAAACCTAAAGTTGCTATATCTGTATTTCCAGCAAGTTGAGTTTCAGGAATAACTTCTTCAACCACGACAAAAATCATTGCTCCAGCTGCAAATGAAAGTGCATATGGTAAAATTGGAGTGAAAAAAGTTACTGCGAGTGCACCTATAACAGCAGCAATCGGTTCAACTATTGCTGATGATTGACCATACATGAAACTTTTCCATCGACTCATTCCTTGTCTTCTTAGTGGCATAGAAACAGCTATTCCCTCAGGAAAGTTTTGAATTCCAATACCTATGGCCAAAATAACAGCCCCAGCAATGGATGCTTCAGGCAATCCTGCAGAAACTCCACCAAACAATACTCCAACTGCAAGTCCCTCAGGAATATTATGTAATGTAATTGCCAATGTTAATAATGTTGTTCTGTGCCAGGGTGTTTTTATTCCTTCCGCTTCTTTAAAATTTAAATGAAGGTGAGGTAAAACTTTATCTAATCCAAAAATGAATAATGCCCCCAAAGCAAATCCTACAGCTGCAGGTATTACTTTGATAAACCCTTCTCCTTCTGACATTTCTATTCCTGGTGCCAATAGACTCCAGAAACTTGCCGCAACCATAACACCACCTGTGAATCCCAACATTCCATCAAGAAAAACACGATTCATTGTTTTGAAAATAAAAACAAATGAAGCTCCTAAAGCAGTTAATCCCCAAGTAAAAAGAGTAGCGTATAAAGCTCCTAAAACAGGGTCCGTACTTTCGAAAAAAGAGAGAATTTCTTGAAACATAACTAAATTTTATTAACGTAAATGTTACTAGCTGATTTTAATGAAATGGTAATGTTAGTGTCTTGCAGACCAATATGGACAGAGTTGTCAAAATCCTCAATATGTAAAATTTCAATTGTACATCCCAAAGCTATTTTTCTTTTATCAAGAAATTGTAAAAATGAGGAGGATGAGTCTTTTACACCGACTAGTTTTCCCTTCTCACCAATTTTTAAATCACAAAGCAAAAATTTATTTTTATACTTTATAAAACCGGCAGGATTGGGGATTGGATCTCCATGAGGATCTATAGTTGGGTAGTCTAAAAATTTATCTAATTCCTTAATTAACTTTTTTGACTTAACATGTTCCAACTGCTCCGCAATGTCATGAACCTCTGACCAACTAAAACCAAGTTTTTCGACTAAAAAAACTTCCCATAGCCTATGTTTTCTAATGATATTAAGCGCTAGTTTTCTTCCATTTTCAGTCAGTGATGAACCCTGGTATTTTTTATAGCTTATCAAGTCCTTAACTGATAGTTTTTTTAACATGTCTGAAACTGATGGAGCTTTTGTATTTAAAGCATCTGCTATAGAATTTGTACTAACGGATCTTGAGTCGCCANTTGAAAGATGAAAAATGGTTTTCAAATGATTTTCNTCTGTTAATGATAACATANNTTCAAATTTACTAAATATTTAGATTATATTAAAAATATTTTTAGATTNATCTAAAAATNNGGACATTCTAATTTNGTATATTTAAATTTTGATTTAACATGGATTATGATTACATAATTTGCGGAGGTGGTGCCTCGGGTTTGTCAATTGCCGAAAAACTCTCATCCGACTCATTTTTTCAAAACAAAAAAATTTTAATTATTGATCCTGATTCTCCAAAAAATTCAAATGATCGGACTTGGTGCTTCTGGGAGAAAAAAACCAACAAAAGAAGAGACTCCGTTTTTTACAGTTGGGACAAAGTACTTTTCAAGAGCGACCAGTTTGAGAAAAGCATCAGTTTAAATCCACTGAGCTACAAAATGCTGAAAAGTAAGAATTTTTATGAGCAAACTAATACCTCAATTCGTTTAAATTCTAATATTTCTTTTTTAAAGGAAACAGTTGTCAGCGTCAATGATCTAACCACTCATTGCGAAGTAAAAACATCCAAAAAGACATACACTTCATTAAAAGTTTTTAATAGTATTTTAGACTGGAATGCTTTAAAGAACAGCACACGATATCCTCTTTTGATTCAACATTTTGAGGGGTGGTTTATTAAAACTAAAAAAGATTTTTTCAACCAAAATGAAGCTACATTTATGGACTTTTCAATTGAACAAAACTCAAGTACAAAGTTCATGTATATTCTTCCATTTTCAAAAAAGGAAGCTTTGATTGAATATACTCTTTTCTCGAAACACCTTTTAGATAAAAAAAGTTATGAAAAATTTCTAATGCAATACCTAAATAGTATAGGAATCANTGATTATGATATTGTTTCCAAAGAATCAGGGAAAATCCCAATGACTGGATACCCTTTTTATAAAAAAAATTCAAAGAATATCCTTTACATAGGTTCTGCTGGAGGGTGGAGTAAGCCAAGCACTGGATATACTTTCAAGAACATTGAGAGAAAAACAAACCTTCTAGTTGACTTTNTGAAAAAAAATGAAAGTTTTAAAACCTTTTATAAGAATTCTAGATTTCGATATTATGACATTATATTTTTGGATGTTCTGTTTCAGAATAATCACATGGGCAAAAAATTATTCACACAAATGTTTCAAAACAACAAAGCAAAAACCATATTTAAATTCTTAGATGAGAAAAGCACAATTTTAGAGGAAATAAAAATAATGGCTAATTTCTCAATAGGTATTTTTTTGAAAACAATTTTCAAAAGGTTATTGAAATTATAGCTCCCGTTTCATTAGTTTATTTGAAAATTCAACTAGATTCTGTTTTTTTTCTTCAACTATATTCAACTTTTCTAAGTTGTTAAGAGCTTTTGTTGTATAGTTGTTAATTATTTTTTTTGTTTCCAAATGCGATTCACTTTCTTTAAAAATTGATTTAACCTTTGTGATTTTTTCTGTTATTTTATCCTTTGAGCTGTATAAAGCAATGAGCTTATTTTTGTTTTTTTGATTTGATTTTGAAAGTGCAATGTGAAAAAGAACTGTTTTTTTATTTTCTAATATATCGCCACCAACTTTCTTTCCAATCTTGGATTGTTCTCCAAAAACGTCCAAATAGTCATCTTGCAGCTGAAANGCTATTCCTAAATTGATACCAAAATCATAGATTTCATTTTGGTTTTGTAAACTTGCATCAGCAATTATAGCCCCCATTTTAAGGGAACACCCTAATAATACTGCTGTTTTTAACCTGATCATTTCAATGTATTGATCATAGTTAGTGTCAAGTTTTGATTCAAAATCAATATCCAATTGTTGTCCTTCACACACCTGCTCCGCTGTTTTGTTTAGTAGAATAGTTAGGTCATGATACATTTTTGAATCATAATTCTCTAATAGCTGATATGCCAAAATCAACATCCGGTCACCTGAAAGAATCCCTTTGTTAATATTCCATTTTTTATGAACGGTTTCTTTGTTTCGCCTAAAATCAGCAGAATCCATTATGTCGTCATGAATAAGGGTAAAGTTGTGGAATGTTTCAACTGAAAGTGCGGCATCCAATGATTTTGTGGAATCACCACCAAAAGCTTCACATGACATCATAGTCAAAGCAGGTCGTATTCTTTTTCCACCTAAACCAAAAAAATACTTTATTGNTTCGTACAGTGACCCAGGATGTTTGTCAAGAGAAATGTTTTTAATTCTCTTTTCAATAATTTCTGTGTATTTATTAATCACACTTTTTTTTACTAAAATACATTATAATAAAATTATTTTGTTGCGAAAACTTTGGAAACTTTTTTGGTTTTTAAAGTTTCCTTCAATATATTTGCCGCCCATTATCANTAATTTGAAAGAAATAATCTTAAATAAGGCTACCGATCTTTTTTTAAATTTTGGATTTAAAAGCGTTACAATGGATCAAATAGCAAATGAAATCGGTATCTCAAAAAAAACAATTTATAATTTTTTTGAAAACAAAAAACAACTTGTTCATATTGTTACAAATGGTATGTTTGTTTCAATAACAGCAGGAATCAAACAAATAAAAAAAGAATCAATTGATCCAATTAGTGAACTTTTTGACATCAAACTTTTTTTGATAAAGTTTCTAAAGGGTGAGCGGACTACTCCACTCTATCAACTACAAAAATTCTATCCTGAAACCCATAAAGAGATTACTGAAAAGCAATTTGAATTCATGACAAAATCAGCAATCGAAAGTCTGANAAACGGAGTAAAACTNGGGTTATTTCGAAAAGATATNAATATTGACCTGATTTCTAGACTGTATTTTAATGGGATGATAGGTATTAAAGATCAAGATATTTTTCCTGCTGAAAAGTACGAGCCTACTTTTTTAATGCTGAAATATATTGAATACCANCTCAGAGCTATTGTCACAGAAAAAGGATTAAAAAAGCTAAACTCATTTTTAAAAAAGTATTGATGAAAAGATTTTTATTAATTATATTTTTACTCTGGAATGGATTTGAAATTTCAGCTCAATCAAATACATTTTCTCTAGATGAAGCTGTTCAATATGCAATGCAGAACAANGCAATTTCAAAAAATGCTTCAAACGATTTAGAGATTGCTCAAGCAAAGAAATGGGAAACAATAGCNACAGGGCTCCCACAAATAAGTGCTTTTATTGATTACGCAAACAATATTAAGCAACCCATNTCACTAGTTCCAGCTGAGTTTTTTGGTGGCAATAAAGGCGAGTTTGCNGAAATTTCGTTTGGAACAAAACAAACATTTGATGGAACTGCTACTTTAAATCAATTATTATTTGACGGTTCATATATTGTTGGCCTCTCGTCAATTAAACTTTATTTAGAAATTGCTGACAACGCTAAAAAGAAAACTGACTTAGAGGTTAAAAGAAATGTAATCTCAGCATATGGAAACGTACTTGTTTCTCATGAAAGAGTTAAGTTTTTAAAAGAAAACCTGGAAAACGTTGAAGGAAATCTCAATGAAATAACCAAAGTTTATGAAAATGGGATGACTGAACTCGAAAATGTAGAACAATTAACCATAACATATTCTAATTTAAAAAACTCTTTGGATTATGCAGTTAAGTTGGGTAATACGTCTGAAAATATTTTGAAGATGGTGATTGGATTGCCTTTAGAAAATGAAATTATACTTTCTGACAATCTGAGTGGACTTACTTTGAAAAAAATTGACATGGGTTTGATCGATAAACCAATTTCAATCAATCAAAATATTGACTATATAATCGCAAATAATGAAAAAAAATCTCAAGAGACTCTCTTGAGATTAGAAAAATCAAGAGCACTACCCACCATATCAGCATATGTTCAAGGAACTTACAAAGGGAACAGCGATTCTTTTGATTTTCTAGATTCCAATCAAAAATGGTATGGATCTTCTGTAGCCGGAGTAACTATGTCAATACCTGTTTTCAGTTCTCTTAGAAGATCTGCAAAAACTCAACAAGCAAAAATTGAGGTAGCAAAAGCTTCGGAAGAATTATTACAAACTGAGAAAAGGGTTCTGATTGAGCTTGAAAATGCAAAAACCAATTATCAATTTGCAATTAATAATTTCCAAAATGCTCAGAAAAACCTAAGTCTAGCAAAAAAAATTGAAAAGAAGAATGGAATAAAGTTTATTGAAGGAATCGCTTCAAGTTTTGAGCTTAGACAAGCCCAGATGCAGCTTTATTCAATTCAAAATGAACTTTTACAATCTATGCTAGAGGTTATAAATAAAAAAACAAATCTTGAAATCATATTAAATGAAAATTAGAAAACTTTTTAAATCAAAATTTTACATAGCAATGCTGATTGCTTTAATTTTTGGGTGTAATGACACCAACAATTCTTTTAATGAAATTTTAAAATCCAATGATTTGGAAAAAATTGAATTAAAAAGAAAAGAAATTATTGTAAATCAACAAAAAATATTTGATCAGCTAAATCTAATCGATAATAAAATTGAGGAACTAAATGGAACAAATAATTACCCTGTCGTTAAAACAATTTTTTTGAAAAAAGAAAAGTTTGATCATTATGTAGACTTACAAGGAAGTATTGTATCTGACCAATTAATTAATCTTGTTCCAGAATTTTCAGGAATTCTCAAAAAAATATATGTCGAGAGTGGAGACAATGTAGTTAAAGGGCAAAAACTAGCGNAAATTGATGATGGAGGGCTAAAAGATCANCTCTCTCAACTAGAAATCACATTTCAACTTACTGAAACAACTTACCTAAGACAAGAGAAATTGTGGTCAGAAAAGATTGGAAGTGAAATCCAATACCTGCAGACAAAAGCTTTGTATGAAACACAAAAAAAAGGGATTGAGCAATTAAAAAAACAATTGCAAAAAACATCAATTACAGCTCCATTTAATGGTATAATTGACAAAGTCCACTCCAAAGAAGGCGAAGTTGTTTTCCCAGGACAGTCAAAAATAATGTTGATACTAAACATGGACAACATGTATGTTGAATCTAATGTTCCAGAAAATTATCTAAATTCTATTTATAAAGGTAAAAATGCCATCATAGAGTTTCCTTACGAAGGAGGAAAATTAGAATCTGAAATAAGACAATCTGGTAACTTCATCAATCCAAACAACAGGACATTTAAAATTGAAATTAANCTTCCCAAAAATAAACTTAATGTAAAGCCAAACCTNAATGTGAGAATTAAAGTAAATGATTACACGAACGAAAATGCGATTCTTATTGATGAAAGTTTTGTCAGCATTGATAGCAATAATGAAAAATATGTTTATAAAATTATTAATGACCGTGGACAATCCATTGTCATAAAAAATGTAATTGATACTGGAAAAAGTGATGGAAATAGAATTGAAGTTNTTTCTGGTTTAAATGAAAATGATGAAATAGTCTCACAGGGCATTCGAAAAATCGTTGATAATGCTAGAGTGATTGTAAAAAAATAAAAGATCTTGAGTAAAAAAATAAATAAAGAATTTNCCCCNTCATCATGGGCCATTAGGAACAGNACAACCATGTATGTTCTAATGGNAATAATATTATTTCTGGGTGTNAATGCNTATTTCAGCATGCCNAGGGANGATTATCCCGAGATCAAGGAGAACCTGGTTTTTGTAAGCTCTATTTATCCTGGAAATACAGCGGAAGATCTTGAAAAATTAATTACGGAACCTATTGAAGACAAATTAAAATCTGTAAATAATATTGAAAAAATTACATCAACCTCCCAAGAAAATTTTTCATTAATCATCATTGAATTTAACGACAAAATTGGGTACACCGAAGCGAAATTAAAAGTTAAAGACGAAATTGAGGCAGCTACAGCCAGCGAGGATTGGCCCATGTTTAATAATGTTAAAGTAGACCCTAAGGTTTTCAATATGACATTTACTGAAGAAATGCCAATAATGAATATCAATATCTCAGGAGATTATACCACTGAAAAACTAAAGGAATATTCAGAGCACTTACAGGACAAAATAGAAAACTTAAGTGAGATCAAAAAAGCCGAAATAAGAGGAGCTCTGGACAAAGAAATTGAGATAGCAGTTGACGTGTTCAAAATGATGTCTGCAAAAGTTAGTTTTTATGACATATTAAGTTCTGTTCAAAATGAAAATGTTTCAATAACAGCTGGTAATCTTAAATCAGGTGGCAAAAGAAAGTCAATCAGAATTTTAGGTGAAATTGAAAATCCAATAGAACTTGAAAATTTTGTTGTCAAATCTGAAAATAATAGTCCAGTTTTTTTAAAAGATATCGCTGAAATAAAATTCAAGGAAAAAGATATTACTACCTACGCCAGAGAAAACGGAAGTTCAGTTGTAATGCTTGAAATAAAAAAAAGATCTGGGCAAAACCTAATTTCTGCAGCAAAAAAAATTAGAAAAATTGTTGCAGAAAGTAAAGCAAATTACTTTCCCAAAAACTTAAAAGTTAGCATAACCAATGACTTGTCTGAATTAACAGAAAACCAAGTAACCGACTTGGTAAACAGTATCGTTTTTGGAGTCGTATTGGTGGTAATTGTTTTGTTGTTTTTTTTAGGATTTAAAAATGCTCTTTTTGTTGGTTTTGCTATCCCAATGTCAATGTTTTTGTCACTTGTTATACTAGAGGCGATGGGGAACACATTGAATACAATGATCCTCTTTGGACTTATCATGGGTCTTGGAATGCTTGTAGATAATGGAATTGTAGTTGTTGAAAACGTCTATAGATTGATGGAAAAAGAGGGGATGAATCGACTCGATGCAACAAAGAAAGGTATTGCTGAAATAGCCTTTCCAATAATAATTTCAACTGCAACCACAATAGCTGCATTCATTCCACTGGGCTTGTGGCCAGGTAGAATTGGTAAATTCATGATCTTTTTTCCAATCACTCTTTCCGTAGTTTTGGGGTCTTCCCTTCTGGTTGCTATTTTTTTTAATTCAGTACTGGTATCCAAAATGATGAAAGTTGAAGATACTGATATGCCTGTAAAAAGGTTAGTAAGGATAACTAGTCTTTTAGGAATTTCCGGGTTGATTTTTTTAATATTTGGTGTCATTGGGGAAAATTCTGAAACCAAAGAAGTGTTGAGATTCCTTGGTGCCATTCAAGTTTTTGTTTCAGTGAATTTTTGGGTATACAGATTTGTTCTAAGGAAGATGGCGAATAAGTTTCAGTCAAAAACTTTACCAATATTAGATAACTTTTATGAAAAAGTTTTAAAAAGTATTTTAGTTGGAAAACGACCATACCTTGTAATTTTATCTACTATCACTCTACTAGTAATTTCAATTACAACTTTTGGAAGTTCAATAT
>PAGT01000045.1 GCA_002705485.1 Flavobacteriales bacterium
ATGTATTACATTCCAAATGATTTGATGTTTGGATATAAAAAATTTGATGCTAAGGTGAATTACATGGAGCCTTGGAATTGGGCTTCCTCTCAATATGAATTTAAAATCGAGGGCTTAAAAAAAATTATAAAAATAGAAATAGACCCTTCTAAGAGACTAGCAGACTTTAACCAGGCTGATAACATTATTGAAATCCCTCAATGATTTGCTCTTTAAAAAGTAAAAAAAAAATTGACCTAATTTTTGAAAAAGGCGTTTCTGTTAAATCCACGTCCCTACAAATCAAGTCCTATGATTTTAAAGATTCTGAAATAAAATTCGGAGTCAGTGTTCCTAAGAAACTTTTTCCGTCGTCAGTAAAAAGAAATCTCCTTAAAAGAAGGCTTCGTGAGCAGGTTAAAAACTCTGGTTTTATAGGTGCTGTGAAGCCTGGGGTTTCTTTTTTTGTTATCTATCATTCAAAGAACATCCTGCCATCAACTGAAATTAAACAGGACCTTGAAATCTTAGCACAAAAATTATAGCCTATTTCTTGTTCTTTACATATTTTTCCAGCCACTGGTCTTGTTCCCACAAAACGTGAAAAATACTTTCTTTGGACGCATATCCATGGCTCTCTTTTGGAAGCATCACAAGACGAACAGTTGCTCCAAGGCCTTTAAGAGCATTAAAATACCTCTCGCTTTGCATTGGATAGGTGCCTGAGTTGTTGTCATCTTCACCATGAATAAGTAACAGTGGTGTTTTCATTTTTTCAGCGTGCATGAACGGAGACATTGTATAGTAAACATTGGGGGCTTCCCAATAGCTTCTTTCTTCACTTTGGAAACCAAATGGAGTTAAGGTTCTATTATAAGCTCCACTTCTTGCAATTCCAGCAGCATAAAGATTGCTGTGTGATAATAAGTTTGCAACCATAAACGCCCCATAACTATGTCCTCCTATTGCAACTTTCGACCTATCTATATATCCCATTTTATCAACTGCATCAATCGCTGCTTTTCCATTGGCAACCAGTTGTTTTCTAAAGTTGTCATTAGGCTGTTCTTTCCCTTCTCCAATGATTGGAAAAGATGCGTCGTCCAAAACAACGTAACCTTTAGTCACCCAATAAACCATAGAACCATAATATGGGTAAGTAAATTCGTTAGAGTTTTTCGTGCTCTGTGAAGCGCTCTTTCTGTCTTTAAACTCCCTTGGGTAAGCCCAAAGAATCAAGGGTCTTTTCTCTTTTTTCTCTTCATCATAATCTAGCGGAAGATATAATATACCCGAAAGCTCTAGCCCATCATCTCTTTTGTACGTTATTGTTTGTTTTTTTACATTCTGAAGCTCCAAAAATGGGTTCTTAAAACCAGTGATTTTATTAAGCCTTTTGCTATTTACTTTCTTTGAGTAATAGTTTGGGAACTCTGTAGGAGATTCAATTCTAACTATTAATTGTTTTGAGGAAGGGTCATAGTCTTGAATAGACTCTACTTTGTCAGTGTAAGCCGACTGGTAAATTCTTTTTTTAGCAAAACTTATTATATTAACCTCATCTATAAAAGGAAACTGCCCTTGTTTAGTAAAACCCGCTCCCCTCATATATGCTCGACCAGAGTGTAGCTTTATAACGCTCCTGTTATAATTGTTTCTTTCTTTTAAAAACGATCCTGGATCGCTATATGCGTCTTGATAGTTTCTGTCATAAACAGTTTTGGGAGAGTCGTTGTTTGTCGAAGGATTAAAAGAATACGCTTTTGTGTTTCTTGTGTTCCACCAACGGTCATATGCTATCGCCAAGTTCTCATTCGCCCAATCAATTCCCGCATAACGATTTATTAATTTAATTAAGCTTTTCCCTTCTCCGCTAAATGGGGCTTCTAATTCAAAAACTTCATCTCTATAATCAACTATATTGGCAGGATCACCGCCGTCAAGCGCTTCTACATAAATTAATGTAGCTGCCTTGTCACTTCTCCAACTGAAACTTCTTTTTCCTTTTGTTGTTGCCATGAAACCTTTGGGAAGCTCTTCAATAAGAGGTGTCTCCAACAGATTTGTAACAAGGCCTCCTTCTTTTGTGTAAATATCTGTCTTAGTGGGGAACCTGCTGTAGGTAACTAAATAAGAAAATGGTTTTTTTATTTGTGTTATCATTACATAATTGCCGTCGGGCGAAAAGGAGATGTTTCTGTACATAGCGTCATCCAGCCACTTTTCTGAGTCTCCACTTACATAAATCTTATATATCGCGGAAGTGGCCAGCTGTTCGAAATTATGTTCGTCTGATTTATTTTTTAAAAGATCTTGATACGTTCTGTTTTGAGCCTTTTCACCAAAATTTGTAGAGACCGTTGGTCCGTCTGGAACAATTAAAGAGGTGTTGATTAAGGGCTTTTTGTCGGTTGATATCATTTTTACCAGCATTGACATACTGTCACCGCTCCAGTTAATTACGGAACCAATATTGGCATTTAAGTTTGGTTTTGTCAGCTTTGAAACTTCTCCTTTTTCAAGGTCCAACATCCAAAGCTCAACACCCTCACTGGTAGTATTTGTTAGTGCAATTTTAGTTTGGTCAGGCGACCAAGAAAAGTTACTCAGTTTTGGGTTTTCAGGAAGCCCTTTGACTTGATTAACGGTTCCTTTTCTTTCTTTTAAATTTTTGATTTTAACATTGTTATAAAATGTGACCCTACTGCCAATATTTGTTTTTGGATTGATTCTTAGGCCTCCTAACCTTAATTCTTTCTCTGAAAGATCTGAAATTGACTTATAGTTGTCTCTGTATATAAAAACCATGTAATTTTTCTGTTCATCATAAAGAACAGACGGAGGTCTCTCAAACTCTACTAGGCTTAAAATTTCTTTTGAGGGTTTTTGATATTTAATGTTTTCTTGTGCACTTAATGAAAGTGTAATTAATGCGATTAAAAGTAGTTGTAGTTTTTTCATACTTAAATCTAATAAAAGATTTAATTTTTTGCACAATTTCATTTCATTTCTTCCACGTCCCCCCATACCTATAGTTTGGGTTGTCTTTTTTAACTGAAATCAAACATGATTCGCAAGCAAAGGCCCAATTTTTACCGGCTCTATATTGAATCCTAAACATTGTTGTAAAAGATGCTTTACANATTTCACAATATTTTTCTTTCATAAATTCAGATACATTGCTGTGTGTGGAATTCCATCTTCCATATACTCTTCTCCTTTCGCTGTAAACCCNTGTGATGAATAAAAGTCTTTTAAGTAGGATTGGGCCGAAATCTTAANTGGGGATTGTTTCTTTTCTTTTAAATGTTTTAAGGATTTCTCTACCAGCAAATGTCCATACCCTNCTCCTCTATTTTTTTTTTTAACAACTGCTCTTCCAAAAGAAGCTTCTCTAAAATATGTGTTTTTTGGAAAAACCCTAGCATATCCAACAAGTTCACTACCTACATGAAGCATGACATGGTCGGCTATTTCATCTTTTCCATCAACATCTTGATAAGGACATTCTTGTTCAACTATAAAGACTTCGGATCTTAAACTAAAAATATCATTAATCTGTTGTCGTGAGAGTTTTTTCCAGGGCTTGATCTCTAATTTCATTAACCTTCTTCTTTGTTTATCTTATTGACTCTAGCTTCGTGTCTTCCTCCTTCAAAATCAGTTTCAAGAAAAGTTTGCACTATTTCAATCGCCTGTTTGTTAGTTAAAAATCTGGCTGGTATGCTCAATACGTTAGCGTTGTTATGCCTTCTTATTAGTTCTGCTATCTCTTTACTCCAACACAAGCCTGCTCTAACTCCTTTATATTTATTTGCAACCATGCTCACACCATTACCTGTTCCGCACATAATTATTCCCTTTTTTTTATTGCTTTTTGATATTGCTTTCGCAAGAGGGTGAATTACATCTGGGTAATCAACACTTTTACCAGTGTTGTCTCCCATGTTTTCAACTACATATCCTTTCTCTTCCAAAAAGCTTATAACCTCCTTTTTTAATTCAACTCCAGCATGATCATTTGAAATAAGTATGTTCATATCTTTACTTTAATGGTTAATATTTTTTTACAAAATTTTATTGATACCTGTTTAGTTAAATTTGTAAAACATTATTAACAAAAATACGCTAATTATTGACATCAGTATTTAATTTTTTTGTTAAGAGTCTAGTTATTAACAGTATTTAATATTATGCTTAATATATTCTTTATCAGCGGTTTAATTTAAACATTTAAGTGTTTATTATATGTTTATATTGTGATTTCTTGTTTTTTAAAATAGTTATTGTAGATATTAACATACTATCATTATTATATATCTTTTAATCTATTTAATATTATAATAATGATTAATAAAAGAATTTGTTAATATGACAATTAACTACCAATATAGGGTTACATTTACTAAACTTATATGTTTAAAATTAATATAGAAATACTAGAAAGAAAGATAACTTTTTTATTTTTCAAAAACCCTAAAAAAATATTTAATATTAAACAGATTAGTAGTTTTTCAGCTATAAAAATTAATGAAAGAGAAATTTATAAGATTTTATATTCTATTTCTAGAAAAAACTATATAAAAGACTTAGGAAGAGGAAAGTTCTGCTTTAATAAGCATTCAAACTTTCAAATTGGAAAAATATTAAGAGGAAAGAAAAAAATAATAGACTTAGAAACATCCAAAGAGTACAAATTAACTAAAAGTCAAAAAACAGGATTCTTTCCAGAGGATATTGTTTATTATCACTTTGATAAAAGAGAAAGGATAAAAATTGCAAGCTTAAAACGAAGAGAACTTAAAAAATATGTTGGCATAATCAAAAAGGAGAAAGGTTTAAATATTTTAAAAAATACAGGTTTAGATACAGACATTATTGTTAAAGGAAAATCTGAAGAAAATGATATGGTAACTGCCCACATAACAGACTGGAAATATAACTTGCCTGAGGGTAAAATATTAAAAATAATTGGAAACAAAGATAACACAGAAACACAAATACACGCAATCTTAGAAGAGTTTGGTCTTCCTTATTTTTTCTCTAAATCTATAGAAAAAGAAGCAATAAATATTTCTAAACAAGTTAAAAAAGATGAAAATAGGATAGACCTGAGAAATACACTTACGTTCACTATTGACCCAGAAGATGCCAAGGATTTTGATGATGCCCTTTCGTTTAAAAAGCTTAAAAACAACAACACAGAGGTTGGAATTCATATAGCAGATGTTACACATTACTTAAAAGAAAATACACCCTTAGACGATGAGGCTAAAAAAAGAGGAACAAGCGTTTATTTATCTGACCGGGTAGTGCCAATGCTGCCAGAAACGTTATCTAATGATTTATGTTCCTTAAACCCACATCAAGATAAAAATGTTTTTTCAGTTATTGTAGAGTTTGATAAGCAACATAAAATAAAAAACACAAAGTTTGTTAAGTCTACCATAAATTCAAATGAAAGAATGTCTTATGAAGAGGTTCAATATATTTTAAATCAAAANAAAACACAAATACCNGCTGAAATNAGTGTTACNAGAAANANNAGAAANGTGTCNNNCGAANTTGAAAATGCAATTAAAGNTTTAAANTCTNTTGCCGTAAACTTAAAGATGAAAAGACAAAAAGAAGGATCNGTGTTTTTTAATAAAGAGGAGGTTAAGTTTGTTGTTGAAAATGGAGAGCCTGTTGAATATAAAATTAAAAAGCAGAAACAAGCAAATTATTTGATTGAAGAGTTTATGCTTTTAGCCAACGTAATGGTAGCAA
The DNA here is from genome assembly GCA_002705485.1 of Flavobacteriales bacterium. Classification (GTDB taxonomy): domain Bacteria; phylum Bacteroidota; class Bacteroidia; order Flavobacteriales; family Flavobacteriaceae; genus MAG-121220-bin8. Next base: position 5,749 of record PAGT01000045.1, read on the forward strand.
GAAAAATAAAAGAAAACAAAAGGCAAGCTGTATTTAGAATTCATGATTACCCTGATGAAGAGAAAATAGTTGAACTAGAAAGGTTTGCTAAAAATCTAGGTTATCAAATTAATATATCAAACAGNAAAAATATAAATGAATCAATAAACAATCTTTTAAAGAAAGTTGAAAACAGTCCAGAAAAAAATGTTGTTGATATGATGGTGATACGTTCTATGAGTAAAGCGAAGTATAGCACTAACAACATAGGTCATTTTGGGTTGGGTTTTGCAGACTATACACACTTTACATCACCAATTCGAAGGTACCCAGATATTATTGTCCATAGACTGTTAAACTCTATTTTGTCTAACAAAACAACAAAGCAACAAAACCTTGAAAATACCTGTATCCACTGTAGTAGAATGGAAGAAATTTCAACTAAAGCAGAACGTTTATCCACCAAAATGATGCAGGTAAAGTATATGTCAAAACAAATTAATAAAAAGTTCGAAGCGGTTGTTTCTGGAATCATTGAAAGAGGGGTTTTTGTTGAAATTAAAGGAAACAAATGCGAAGGTCTTGTTAGAATGAAAGACATACCAAATGATTATTTTGTATATGACGCTAAAAACTTAAGAGCTGTAGGCCAACATACTCATGAAGAATACTCATTAGGAGACGAGGTTTTGATAAAAGTATTACGAACAGACCTTGATAAAAAACAGATTGACTTTAAAATTTTAGAAAAAAAAGAATAAAAAGTAATTTTACAGTAAGATGACAGACTATTTAGCAGCAATCCCACTTGGATTTATATTGTCTTTCTCCTTTGGACCATTGTTTTTTATTTTATTAGAAACAAGCATCTCAAAAGGATTGAAGCAAGCGTTTTTAATGGACATTGGAATTGTTTTTTCTGATCTTATTTTTTTTACAATTGCATATGCAGGTGCCAGCAAAATTATAACAGTTGAAAATCAACCAGCCCTCTACATTTTAGGAGGTGTAATGCTGACAACCTACGGGATGGTTTCTTTTATTAAAACACAACAGAAGAAAAAAAAAATAAAAAAAGGCAAAGCTGTTGACAAACAAAACTTGCTTTCATTTCCTGTAAAAGGCTTTTTATTGAACATTATTAATGTTGCGGTGTTGTTTTTTTGGACAGGTGTACTATTCCTTGTTGGGCCAAAATTTGAAATGAACCCCATAAAAGTCTGGACTTTTTTCTTTTTAACTGTTGGGACATACCTATCTGTCAATCTAGCAAAGTATTATTTGGCTGGTAAATTAAAGTCAAAATTAACAGACANNTTATTGTTCAAAATTAAGCAGGCGCTAAATGTNCTTATTTTTATTTGTGGNCTTGTTTTGGTNTACAGNGGAATNTAAAAAACCCTCTNTANAGAGGGTTTTGTCNAGAGGCACCGAGCGGATTCGAACCGCTGTACAAGCTTTTGCAGAGCTCTGCCTAGCCACTCGGCCACAGTGCCTTAAGGATTCCAAAAATAANCTTTTTTAATAAAGCTAACGTTCTTTTTTTATANCAACACTTACATTTTCTACATCTCCNTCAATTGGNGGACAGATTTTACAAACTTTAACAGTCGTCTTTTTAATGGTTTTAAACGAATTAAAGAGTCTTTTTATGATCCGCTCACAAACGGTTTCAATTAATTTGGAAGGCTTCATCATCTCTTCTTCAACAATTTTAGTTACCATTCCGTAGTCTACCGTTTCATCAAGTTTATCGTTCTTAATTTTATGATCATCTTTTAGTTTAATCCACACGTCTGTGCTGTAATCTCCGCCAATTACAGTTTCCTCAGGTAAACAGCCGTGATAGGACCTTGTTCGAATGTTTTCGATGTGTATTATGTACATAAAGCAAAGATAATTTTTAATGACCAAAAAGAAATTATTTAACTTTGATTTTTTATGGAGAAAGGAAATAATTTTATAGAACAAATTATTAATGATGATGTCAGCTCAGGGTTCGACAAATCAAAGCTTAAGTTTAGATTTCCGCCTGAACCAAATGGTTTTCTTCACATCGGCCATGTTAAGGCAATTGTTTTAAATTTTGAGTTAGCAAAAAAATACAATGCTAAAATCAACCTAAGGTTTGACGACACAAACCCCGAAAATGAAGATCAAATCTACATTGACGCCATAAAAGACGATATAACCTGGTTGCAATATGGTTGGGATAAAGAATGTTATGCCTCAGATTATTTTGGTCAATTACATGATTGGGCTGTTGAACTTATAAAAAAAGATAAAGCATATGTAGATTCTCAGACTTCTGAACAAATTGCTAATCAAAAAGGAACCCCCTTTGCGCCTGGNATGGAAAGCCCATATAGAAACCGTTCCNTTCAAGAAAGTCTGAATCTTTTTTCAAAAATGAAAAATGGAGAATTCANGCCTGGCCAACATGTTTTGAGGGCAAAAATCAGCATGACATCTTCAAATATGCTAATGAGGGACCCTGTAATTTANAGAGTTGTTGATAGCCACCACCCTAGAACAAAAGATAAATGGAAAATTTACCCTATGTATGATTGGACGCATGGGGAGTCAGATTACATCGAACAAATTTCACATTCTCTGTGTACACTAGAGTTTAAGCCCCACAGGGATCTTTATGACTGGTTTTTAGATCTTATTGTTGATTTAAGAAAGGTTAGACCAAAACAAAGAGAGTTTGCAAGACTTAATCTTAGTCATACGATTACTTCTAAAAGAAAACTTCTGTTTCTGGTTCAAAACAACATTGTATCTGGCTGGGACGACCCAAGAATGCCAACAATTTCTGGATTAAAGAGGAGGGGGTATACACCGGAGTCTNTAAAGAAGTTTGTTGTTACCGCCGGAGTAGCAAGAAGGGAAAATATTATAGAAATGTCTCTTTTGGAGTTCTGTATTAGGGAAGATTTAAACAAAAAATGCAATAGGTTAATGGTGGTTCAGGATCCANTAAAAATACTGATTTCCAACTATCCAGAAGACAAATCAGAAGAGTTGTCAATAGTTAATAACCCTGAAAACCCTGAGTCAGGGTCAAGAAATGTTGTTTTTGGAAAACAGTTGTATATTGAAAAAAGTGACTTTCTAGAAACCCCTCCAAAAAAGTATTTCAGGCTATCTCCCGGNAACGAGGTAAGGCTCAAGGGCGCATACATTATAAAGGCNGAAAAGGTAATTAAAAATTCTGATGGTAAAATTATTGAAATTGTATGTACATATGATCCAAATTCAAAAAGTGGATCAGGCTCCCCAGAAAGCCAGAGAAAAGTAAAAGGAACCCTACACTGGGTTTCATCCGATTCAAACCTTCCTGTTGAGATTCGTGAATATGACAGGCTTTTTGAGCACCCCTCACCAGGAGACTTTTCTACTGACGAGATTGAAAAAGCAATNAATAAAGATTCTATTAAGATTTTTCAGGGATTCGGAGAAAAACAACTTATGCACTCATCCGTAGGNGACTCCTTTCAGTTCCAACGAAAAGGGTATTANATTAAAGACAAGGACTCAAGGGGGTCAATGCACGTTTTCAATAAAACTGTTTCACTGAGAGATAATTGGAAAAACAGAAATTAAACTAAATGTTTATTTTTTTTCTTGNTCCTCTTTAGCTTTAGCAGCTTTTTTCATTTCTTCCCCTATTTGATTACTAGCAGTAAATGAAGCAACCATATTGTTTAGCATCTCTGAGCCTGCTTGAGGAGAGTTTGGCATAAGGATCAGGTTGCTGTTNCTTGCTGAACCAACCGATTGAAGAGTGTCGTAGTGTTGTGTAACCACAATCAAAGCGGAAGCTTCTTGAGAGTTTATGTCAACGTTATTTAAAACCTTAACTGAGTCTTCAAGACCTCTGGCAATCTCTCTTCTTTGATCAGCAATTCCTTGACCCTGAAGCCTTTTGCTTTCTGCTTCAGCCTTTGCACGCTCAACAATAAGTATTCTTTGCGCATCTCCCTCAAATTGTGCCGCAACTTTTTCTCTTTCAGAAGCGTTAATTCTGTTCATAGACTCCTTAACCTGAGAATCGGGNTCAATATCTGTAACTAGCGTTTTAATTATATCGAAACCATAATTTTTCATGGCTTCATTTAGCTCACCTTTTACCGCAATCGCNATATCATCTTTCTTTTCAAAAACATCATCTAATATCATTTTAGGCACTTCAGCCCTTACAACATCAAAAACATAAGAGGTGATTTGATCTTGTGGATAATCTAGCTTATAAAACGCATCATATACCTTGTCTTTTATTACCTTATACTGCACTGACACTTTAACTTTAACAAAAACGTCATCTTTAGTTTTTGTTTCAACAACTACATCGAGTTGTTGTATCCTTAAACTAAGCCTTCCGGCAACTCTGTCTATAATTGGTATTTTCAATTGTAAACCAGAGTGCCTAGTGTTTGTAAATTTTCCAAACCTTTCAACAACTGCAGCGGACTGTTGTTTAACAATGAAAAAGGTTCCAAATAGAAGAAGAANAAACAATAAGATTAAAAAGGGAGTGAGAAAGACCATGGTTATAATTTTAAAAATGTGTTATAAATTTACGAAATAATAAGGACTTTATAAAGCCGTCAACTAATTAAGCCCGAGAGATTCAAAAGTCTTTTTAAGACAGTCTCTTTTCCTATTAGTTTCATTGTTTCAAAAAGATCAGCACCAGCTAGTTTGCCAATTAAAGCTACTCGAAAAAGCCCCAAAAATTTCCCAAAACTAANGCCTCTTTTGTACGCAAGTTCTTCAAGGTTTTCTTTAATAATTTCAGTTTTATTGAAATCTGAATTGGCAATTATATTANCGCTTAAAGACAACAGGGTTTTTGCTTCACTAGCTTCAAACTTTTTTAAAAACTTAAAGTCAAAATCTTTTGGGTCTGAAAAGAAATAGCTTGTTGTTTCAAAAATGTTAGTAGTTACAGACAGTCTGTTTTTTATCAGAGANACGATATTAGGTATCTTGTTTTTATCAAAGCTTGTTTTGTTTCTATCAAGCTCACCTGTTAAGAGTTCTTCAAGCTTCGAGTTTTTAAGAGACTGTATGTGTCTTTGATTGAACCAGAGGTTTTTTTTCGGATCAAATCTTGCGCTCGATTTGTTAAGCGCATCTAATGAGAAGGATTTAATCAAGTCGTTTATTAAAAAGAACTCTTCATCATTTCCAGGGTTCCAACCAAGAAGCGCTAAGAAGTTTAAAACAGCTTCAGGCAAATAGCCCTCCTCCCTGAAACCTTTGATCTCTAGATCGCCTTCCTTCCAAGAAATAGGAAAAACCGGAAACCCAAACTTCTCTCCGTCTCTTTTAGAGAGCTTTCCTTTTCCTTGAGGCTTAAGGATTAGTGGAAGATGAATAAAAATGGGTTCTTTTTGCTTAAAAGCTGAATATATAAGGCTGTGTAGAGGCAAAGAAGGCAGCCACTCTTCTCCTCTTATTACGTGTGAAATTTTCATGTCTAAATCGTCAACAACATTTGCAAAATGGTAAGTGGGATTGCCGTCGCTTTTATATAAAACCTTGTCGTCCAGAGTGTTAGAGCTGACCCGTACTGTACCCTTTAAAAAATCCTTACATTTAACTTCTGATGATTCAGGCACCTTAAATCGAACTACATATTCACAGCCCCTCGAAAGAAGTTTATTTGTTTTGTCATTTCCAAAAGAAATTGAGTTCTTAAGTTGTTCTCTGTTTTTTGGACCATACACAAATTTATCTCCATTGTTTTCACATTCATTTCTGTAAGAGTTGAGCTCGTCTTGTGTGTCAAAAGCATAATACGCATAATTATTTTCAATTAGGTGGGCAATTTTTTCATTATAAAGTTTTTTTCGTTCACTTTGTTTGTATCCAATACTACCCACGTTCGGTCCTTCATCTGCTCTTAAACCTGCCCACTCCAAAGACTNGTAAATATGTTCTTCACTGTTTTTGACATATCTTTTTTGATCAGTGTCTTCAATTCTAAGAATGAAGGATCCGTTGTGNTTTTTTGCAAATAAATAGTTGAACAAGGCNGTCCTTAAACCACCTATATGAAGAGGGCCAGTCGGGCTTGGGGCGAATCGAACACGGACAGGAGTTGTCATATCTAGCAAAAATAGTTTTAAAGAAAGACTTTTTAAAACTTTTAATTGGATTTCATTTTTTTTGGAACAAGCGGGTTCATGATCTTGAACCAAATTGGNGGAAAAAGACTTAAAATAATTGAGCTAGGATATCCGAACGGAAGTTCAGGGCTTTNTTTAAAATAGTCCAGTAACTGATATTTTTTTGAGGACTTGTAGTGGTGGTCGCTGTGTCGGGTCAATTCATATAATACGATTCTACCAATACTGTGGTTTGAGTTCCAAGAATGAATCTCACTAACTCTCTCATATCTTCCAGAGGGGAGTTTGAGCCTTCTTAATCCGTAATGTTCGATATAATTGATTGTTTCTAGAAATAAAAAAGAAATTACACCGACAGTCAATGCAAANATTAGCCCTTTTAATGAAAATAGAAACAGCACCAATAAAAGATACANTGATTGAATAATTGTATACCACATCATGTCATTTTTTAAAGAAAACCAAGGTTGGCCCCCTCTAGTTAAAAGTTCTTTTTGTTTTTTCCAGGCATCAAGATATTGTTTGGTAACGGATGTAATCCAAAAAGAGTAAACACTCTGGTTATATTTAGCAGTAGCTCCATCTTCGGGGGTTCCAACTTTCAAATGATGTCCAAAATTGTGTTCTATATAAAAATGCATGTATAAACAGGGAAGGAACAANGCTTTNCCCANAGTTCTTTCANAGAAAGACTTTCTGTGTCCCAGTTCATGGCCAACATTGATTGCNTTGGTTGCCAACAGAATTCCAGTCGANAAACACAAACCAACACTTTCAAAATANGAGTATTCAAAATTCGAAAAATTATAAATGCTCCACGACAGCAAGCCATAAACAATGGGAAGATTCAAGTAAAGCATTATATCAAAAATTTTTAAATATTTTTTTTCTTCGCTTTGTTTGGTGCTTAGGTTTTTGTCATCNTTNCCAANAANCATTTCAACAACAGGGATTATAAAAAAGGCATAGAAGACAGCTGTATATGTTAAAATTCCACTAAAATTGATAGAAATANCTGTAGCTAACGGAATTGTGTAAGCGGCTAAGTATTTTAAATCTCTCACACCTCAAATATAAAAAAAGATGACTAAGTTTTAATATTTTGTTCAACAGCCTATATTTGCAAAAAAAATGCCTTTAGAGTTTATATACAATACGGATTATACNTTGACCGACGAAAAATTACATTCTGCTTGGATTAAGAGTGCGATTTTTTCGGAAAACTATGACTTAGGAAATATTGTTTTTGCNTTTTTTAATGATGAAGAGGTTAAAAAGCTTAACAAAAAGTTCTTGAACAAGGATTATTATACTGACGTTATTTCGTTTAATGAAACAAACGATAAAATAATTAGCGGAAACATAGCAATTTCAGTTGATAGGGTTAAAGAAAACTCCAAAAAATTTAAATGTACATTTCAAGATGAAATGAGAAGGGTTATGATACACGGGCTTTTGCATTTTATGGGATATAACGATCAAAACAATGAGGCCTCAGCGAAAATGAAAAAAAAAGAAAACGAAAAAATCAAAATGTTCCACGTGGAACGGTAATATGTTTAGTAAGCAATATGACGTAATTGTTGTTGGTGGTGGCCACGCTGGTTCTGAAGCTGCAGCAGCTTCGGCTAATATGGGTGCTAAGACACTGCTTGTAACGATGAACCTGCAAAACATCGCACAAATGTCGTGTAACCCGGCTATGGGTGGTATTGCGAAAGGTCAAATTNTTAGAGAAATTGATGCTCTTGGAGGATACAGTGGGATTGTTACTGATAATTCGGCTGTTCAGTTNAAAATGCTTAATCGCTCTAAAGGACCAGCAATGTGGAGCCCAAGAGCACAATCTGATCGGATGCGATTTGCAGAATGCTGGAGAAACATGTTGGAAAAAACGAATAAGCTTGATTTTTATCAAGACACCGCATCGAGTTTAATTATATCTAAAAGAAAAGTTATTGGCATCAAAACNTCACTTGGAATTGAAGTTTTTTCAAAGTCGGTTGTACTTACCAATGGAACGTTTCTAAACGGTGTCATTCANATTGGCGAAAAACAATTTGGTGGAGGCCGCGCTGGCGAAAAAGCTTCAACGGGAATAACTGAAAACCTTATTAACTTTGGTTTTGTTTCTGGTCGAATGAAAACAGGAACGCCGCCCAGAGTTGACGGCAGGACCCTCGACTATTCCAAAATGATTGTTCAGCCCGGCGACAAAGACCCCTCAAAGTTNTCTTTCTCAAACAAAACCTTTCCACTTAAAAAGCAATTAGATTGCCATATGACATATACTAGCTCAGTTGTTCATGATTTGCTNAGAGAAGGGTTTGATAGATCGCCAATGTTTAACGGCTCAATAAAAAGCATTGGCCCAAGATACTGCCCGTCTATTGAAGACAAAATTAACCGGTTTTTTGACAAAGATAGACATCAGATTTTTGTTGAACCAGAGGGNTGGAATACTGTCGAGGTGTATGTAAATGGTTTTTCAACATCGCTTCCCGAGGATATACAGTTTCAAGCCTTAAAAGAGGTGAGCGGCTTTGAAAATGTCAAATTCTTTAGGCCTGGCTATGCAATAGAATATGACTACTTTCCTCCAACCCAATTAAAACATTCGCTAGAAACNAAGCCGATTTCTGGTTTNTTCTTTGCTGGACAGATAAATGGGACAACAGGCTATGAAGAAGCTGCTGCCCAAGGAATAATGGCTGGTATTAACTCTTTTTTGTATGTTAAAAANAAGAAACCGTTCATACTTAAAAGAAATGAAGCGTACATTGGCGTTCTAATTGATGACCTTATAACAAAAGGAACAGACGAGCCTTATCGAATGTTTACATCGAGAGCAGAGTACAGAACACTCCTTCGACAAGATAATGCAGATTTAAGACTTACTGAGCGATCTCATAAAATTGGCCTTGCATCTAATAGAAGACTTATAAACATGAAGAAAAAGGAAAAAGAAACAAACAGCTTTATTAGTTATCTAAAAAAAACAAGTGTTACTCCAAGCGAGATGAACCCGGTTTTGTCTTCCAAAGGCTCCTCTGCNATTAAACAGTCTGTTAAAATGTATAAAGTTTTCTCCAGACCCAATATAGGTTTCGAGCAGATGCTTGCTTTAGATAAAGTGAGTAATTATGTTAAAGACAATGCCGTAAAAGCAGATGTTATTGAGCAGACTGAAGTTCAGGTCAAGTATTCAGGTTATATTGATAAAGAAAAGCTTAACGCAGAGAAGTTAAACGATTTAGAAAAAATCAAGATCCCATCAGGGTTTAATTATACAAAAGTTAAATCCCTTTCTATGGAGGCTACACAAAAACTAACAGAAATTAAACCGAACAATTTATCACAAGCATCAAGAATAAGTGGTGTTTCGCCAAGTGANATTAGTGTGCTTTTGGTTTATATGGGAAGGTAGTTCCACGTGGAACATCAGNTTATGGAGGATAAATATTACATAAAAACAAAGGACTATTTAATAACTCAAAAGACCTTTTTTATTGTGAAGCAAAAAAANACGCCATACTTAATAACGAAACCCAAGCCTCTCAAAAAAAANATNCNAAGCTACTACGAATCAAATGAATATGATTCTCATAAAAAAACCGCCANATCATTGCTTGACAAGGTTTATCATTTTTCGAGAGNTATAATGTTAATAGTNAAAGGAAGGCTNATAAAAAAACTTTTTAAAAAACCAGCGAAGGTTTTGGATATTGGCTCCGGGACAGGNGAGTTTTTACTTTTTTTAAAAAAAAGAGGCTGGGATGTTAGCGGGTACGAGCCATCAAAACAAATAAAAACACACAAAAACGACCAGATCTCATATATTGATTTAGAGAAGGATAAAGAATTAGAAAAGTTTGATTTAATAACTTTTTGGCACTCTTTAGAGCATGTTTATGATTTAAACAAAACGCTGTTTAAAATTAAATCAATGCTTAGCTTTGGTGGATANGTTATTGTTGCGTGCCCAAACTATAAGTCTTGGGATGCTCAATATTACAGGGAAAGCTGGGCTGCTTGGGACGCACCTAGGCATTTGAGGCATTTTTCTAAAGAGTCAATTAAAGAAATCATGCTTCGATTTGGTTTCAAGGAGACAATTAATAGGCCTCTTTTTTTGGACTCAATCTATNTTTCAATTATATCGCAAAAGATCCTTAAAAGCAAAGCGCCCATAATTAAAGGAGTTTTGATTGGGCTGATTTCAAATTTATTAGGACTCAAAACAAAAAATTATTCTTCACACGTCTATGTTTTCAAAAAAGCCAATTAGGCCTGTTTTAACCAGCTTTTTTTGTCCAACTGAACAGATGTAAAGAAAACAAAAAAAAAGAGCTTAAGACTTCTTAAAAAAAGGAGAATACAATAAGAAAAAACNATTGAANATAAAGAGTCTATAGTCTATGACAATAGCGCTCCGATTATTGATAAAATAAAGTAAACTGCTATTGTTTGTGCTCCATCATAATTTTTTGAAACCCTTTGACCAAACAATAAAATTAGAAGAGCCACAGAGCCTACAAAAATTCCAATAAGCCCTAATTGTTTCTGCTCAAAAAATAATAGTTGGAATGTCCCTAAAAGACAAAGTATCCCAGAGCTTATTTCCAGAAAAGTGACGACATAAAAAGCAATTTTAATTAATGTTCTCGAAAAAACTTTTTCTAGGTGAGATACTAAAAAAGAAAGATTCCCTTTTTTATCAATAATTTTATCCATTCCGCTTTGAATAAAAACTATACTAAAAAAAACTAGTATTAGTAAGTACGCGATCGTTTTAGCTTCTATTATGCTGTAAGTCATCCTTTGTGTATTAGCCGTGTTAATTTAAGTGAAAGATCTGAGAAAACAAGATTAGGGTTTCCATTCGATTCAATATGAAAACAGGCTTTTTCAAGTTCAGAGTATATTTCAGAAATGTTGTTTTGTGTTATGTATTTTGAAAAACGATCAAAATTAAACTCAGATTTTTTTTCAACTGTTGTAAGTTGGGGCAACCCTTTATTTGTTAAAAAAGCCTGTCTAATTGTTTCTATGNAGTACAGAAGAAATGACTTTTGAACCTCTCTTCCAAGTTTTGATATAGATTTAGACCATTCAATTAATTCCAATAGCGACCCGCGACGGGTTTTTACANTAAAAGCTAATCGCATCCATTTTTGAAAATAAATTTCTAAATCAGAGTACAAGTAATCTCCTTTTGCAAGAGATAAAGCAAGTGAATAGTTGCCTCCACAATAAACTGAGATTTTTTTGGACTCTGAATTAGTATAACCTTTTTCAACTAGAGCTTTCTCAATTTCTGCATTAGTTGGAGTAAGAACTTCAACTTTTTGACATCTGGACAAAAGGGTCTCCAATATATTGTCAGTTCTTTCACTAACAAACAATAAAAGAGTTTTTTCAGGTGGCTCCTCTACAATTTTCAATAGCTTATTTGTCGCAGAAGCATTCATTGTTTCGGCCATCCAGATTAAAANACACTTCCAGCCACCCTCATAAGATTTTAANTTAATTTTTTTAATTATNTCGTTGGCTTCGTCTTTACCAATTTTGCCTTGCTTATTTTCTATACCAATTTTTTCATACCATTCAAGGAGGTTTCCGTATGGCTTTTCAGAAAGAAAAGCTCTCCACTCACTTATAAAGCTTTCTGAAANAACTTTACCCTTTACATTTTGGGTTTGTGCNACAGGATAAACAAAATGTAAATCAGGATGTTGGAATTTACTTGCTTTTATGTGACAACTGCTCGTTTCAGGTTTATCTTGACATAAAACGAGTCTAGCAAATGCAATTGCTAAAGCTAGAGTTCCGCTTCCGATTGCTCCAAAAAAAAGCATACTGTGCGAAATTCTTTTTTGATCTATTGCTTTCAATAAAGAGTTTTTAGCCTTAAAATTTCCAATAACATCTTTGAAAAGCATNTCTCAAAGATAAATTAAATATGTTTTATTGACGTCACAAAATCATATATTTGAATGATTAAACAAAGTATGATTTCTATAAAAAATAAGAGTTTTAAGGGAAAAAAAGTAATCGTAAGGGTTGACTTTAACGTACCGTTAGATGAAAGCTCAAAAGTCTCGGACAATTCCAGAATAAAAGCATCATTACCAACTGTAAAAAAATTGATTTCTGATGGAGCAAGAGTAATCCTTATGTCTCATTTAGGAAGACCTAGCGGGATTGAAGAAAAATTTTCTATGAAAAATATAATTTCGGAAGTGGAAAAGGTTTTTAATTTAAAAATCAAATTTGCAGACGATATTCTTAGCCCTTTGACAGAGAAAAAAGTAAAAGACCTAAAACCAAACGAAATACTCCTTTTAGAGAACTTAAGGTTCTACAAGGGAGAGAAGCAAGGGGACCATTTTTTTGCTAAGAGACTAGCGTCCTTTGCTGATTGTTATGTGAATGATGCTTTTGGAACTTCGCACAGATCACATGCATCCACCACTACAATTGCACAATTTTTTAAAAATAAAAAATTCTCAGGCTTTCTGATTGACAAAGAAGTAAGATCAATAAAAAAAGTTTTAAAAGATGGTAAAAGCCCAGTACTCGCTATACTGGGCGGGTCAAAGGTTTCCTCCAAAATTTCAATTATAAATAGCTTAATTGAAATAGCAGATGATATAATTATTGGCGGAGGCATGGCCTTTACTTTTATTAAAGCATTGGGAGGTGATATAGGTAATTCAATTTGTGAAATAGACAGGTTAGGCGAAGCATTGAGGATTTTAAAAACAGCCCATCAAAAAAAAGTTAGTATTTACTTACCTGTTGATGTTATTTGCTCAAAGTCATTGTTTGATAATCAATCGATTAAAACATTTATGATAAAAGAAATTCCCAAAAACTGGGAAGGTTTTGATTCAGGTCCAGAATCTTTAAAGCTATTTGACAAAATAATATTGAAGTCCAAAACAATTTTGTGGAANGGGCCTGTTGGNGTNTTTGAAGAAGANAGATTCTCTCACGGGACTGTTTCTGTAGGAAATTCAATTGCGANAAGCACTAAAAATGGAGCTTTTTCACTTGTTGGCGGAGGGGATTCTGTCTCAGCAGCAAAAAAATTTAATTTTCAAGACAAAGTCAGCTACATATCAACTGGTGGAGGCGCAATGTTGGAAAGCCTTGAGGGAAAAGAATTACCAGGTATTAAGGCGCTTTCAAATTAAAAAACCTCAGNAATGAAAAAGTTTTTTATTTTAATTATAGTCTTTTTGTTGGCTTGTGATAGTCAAAAAAAAACAAAATATATCCCAAAATCAAATGGCAAGATAAATACTATTACAGCTGTAATGTCTTCCAGGTACTGGAATGGAGAGTTGGGAGAATTAATGAGANAAAGTTTCTCCGAAGAGTACAAGGGNTTACCCCAANAAGAACCGATTTTTAATTTAAATTTTATTCCACTAAGAACCTTCTCGGGATTTGTTAGAGAAAACAGAAATATAATTTTAATTCAAAAAGACTCTAAATCAACGCTTTCATTTAAAAAGAATCTTTACGCATCTCCACAGGTTTTNTTCAAGATCAATGGAAAAAATGAAGAAGAGATATTCGAAAAGTTTTTATCTCAAAAAGAGGAAATATTTACTTTGTTCAAAAATCAAGAGTTAGCTGAAAAAACAAGAAGAATAAAACTATCATTGATGAATAGTTCTAGTCTTAGGTCAACCCTGGGAATTGACTTACAGATNCCTTCAGTCTATAATGTATTTACAACAAGTTCAAATCAAAAAAGTATTTGGATACAAAAAGAAACCAAGAAAGGGAGCATTAATATCATAGTTCATGAGTTAAATAATTATGATGAAATAAATGAGTACAATCTTGATAAAGTTATTGAAACTAGAGATTCGATTGGAGCAAAGTTTGTCCCTGGAAGAAANCCAAANTCACACATGATNACAGAAAAAGCATANGAACCATANATAAATAAANTAAAGTTAAACGGANACGAATCTGTAGAGACAAGGGGAACGTGGGAACTGACTAAAGATTTTATGGCTGGACCCTTTATTAACTATATAGTTAGAGACAGTGTTAATAGGAGAAATCTCTTGCTAGACGGGTTTGTTTTTTCCCCATCATCATTAAAAAGAGAAATGATTTTTGAACTCGAGGCCATCTTTAGATCTTTAAAGATTTATAAAAGATAAAAAAGGTTGTGTTTATTCTTTTTCGGTCTTGTCAACAGAACTGTTTTTTTGGGTATCATCATCCTTAACCCCTTTTTTAAACTCTTTGATACCACTTCCAAGCCCTTTCATTAATTCAGGAATTTTTTTTCCACCGAACAGTAAAAGTATTACAACAGCGACTAAAACAACTTGCCAAGGACCAATTGCAAATAAAAAATTGAAAAGAAACATATTTATTTTTTTACAAAAGTAATAAGAAAAAAAGGAACTAACGCTTTTATTGAAAAAATAGACACGATTGAAAAGGTATTTCCTGTTATATTTGTTTATCAATGAAAAGCCGAAAACAAAATTTCTTAAGACAAAAACTTCTAAGTAAGTACAGGCTTGTTATACTAAATGAAGAATCTTATGAAGAAAAGTTTTCATATGGTCTTAGCGGATTAAATGTTTTTTTGTTAACTACTTTTTTAGCTATTCTAATAATTGGATTAACAGCCTCTTTAATAGCATTCACATCTCTNAAAGAATATATTCCTGGTTATGANTCTACAGNANTAAGGACAAAAGCTTTGAAAAATATTGAGAGGGTNGACTCTTTGACTCNGGTTATTTANAGTAATCAAGAGTTTATAAACTCAATTGGGGNCGTTATAACNGGAGAAATACAAAAAAANGAAATTAAATCCGATCAGAATGAGGNTAANGAANTCTTTATTGAGAAAGCCNTNAAAACAAGCAAAGAGGATTCTGTTTTGAGAAAAATTGTGGAAAAAGAAGACAAGTTTAATGCTTTGGAACCTATTACAAAAAAAGTAGATTTTGTTTTATTTTCACCTGTTGTTGGAAAGGTTACCTCAGCTTTTGATTTTGGATCTAAACATTTCGGCATCGATGTGGCCTTACCATTAAAAACACCCATTAAAGCTGTTGCAGGAGGAACTGTTGTCTTTGCTGAATGGACGGTACAAACAGGCTTTGTTATAATTTTAAAGCACACTTTTGGATTGATAAGTATTTACAAACACAATGATTCTGGATTAATTAAACAAGGAGACTTAATTGAACCAGGTCAAGTGATAGCATTTTCTGGAAATACCGGCGAGTTAACTACTGGTCCTCACCTTCATTTTGAGCTTTGGAGAGAAGGCAACCCAATTAACCCTCAAGATTACATCAATTTTGAATAGCCATTATGACAATTAAAGGGATACTGGCAAAAGCATTAGCTTATTTTTTAGTGAAAAAAATACGAAGATGGTCAACAAACCCTTTAAATACGCAAAAAAAAGTTTTCAGAAACTTAATTAGAAAGGCCAAGTCAACTCATTTTGGTTTAGAACATGATTTTAAAAATATTAAAACCCTAGAGGATTTCTCAAAAAAAGTTCCTGTAAGAAACTACGAAGAANTACAAAACTACATTGAGCTTGTTATGAANGGTNNAAAAAACATNTTATGGCCAGGAAAACCATTATATTTTGCAAAAACATCGGGCACCACGTCAGGAATCAAATATATTCCAATAACTAAAGAATCTATGCCCACTCATATTAACGGTTCCAGAGACGCAACTCTTCACTATATTCATGAAACAGGAAAAACAGGTTTTTTAAATAAAAAAATGATTTTCTTACAAGGAAGCCCTGTCTTAGAGGAGAAAAATGGGATTAAAACTGGTCGTTTATCAGGAATCATAGCACACCATAGTCCGAAATATTTAAAAAGAAACATAATGCCTTCTTGGGAAACCAATTGTATTGAAGATTGGGAAGCCAAAGTAGATCAAATTTCGGCTGAAACTCTCAAAGAAGACATGGGGGTAATTGGAGGAATTCCTCCTTGGGTACAAATGTACTTTGAAAAAGTAAAAGAATTAAGTTCTAAAAAAACTATAGAGGAGGTTTTTCCAAACTTTAATTTGTTTGTTTATGGAGGAGTCAATTACAAACCCTACAAAAAGACTTTTGATAAATTAATTGGAAAAAAAATCGACAGCATTGAATATTATCCTGCTTCTGAGGGTTTTTTTGCATATCAAAACACCCAAAAGGATAAAGGTTTGTTATTGGCCTTGAATTCAGGAATATATTACGAATTTATAAAGCTTACAGATATACAGGAAAACTCCCCAAAAAGATATAATGTTGGAAATGTAAAACTTGGAATAAACTATGTTTTGATTGTTTCAACCTCATCAGGTCTTTGGGCGTATGATACCGGGGACACCGTTATGTTTGTAGAATTAAACCCCCACAGAGTTTTGGTTACAGGAAGGGCTAAGCATTTCATTTCAGCATTTGGAGAGCACGTCATCGGTTCTGAAGTGGAAAAAGCACTGGCGGATGCATTGAAGTCTACAAATTGGATAATAAAAGATTTTACAGTGGCTCCAAAAATTGAAGACGGAAAAGGCTTGTCGTGCCATGAGTGGTGGATAGAGTTCGATTGTAAAATCAGTAATAAAGAAGTACATTTTTTAGAACAAAAAATTGAACAGAATCTATTAAGCCTGAACACATACTACAGGGATTTAGTCGAGGGAAAGGTTTTAAGTCGTTTAAAAATTATCTCATTAAAAAAAGGANCTTTTTTGAGNTANATGAAATCNNGNGGAAAACTTGGNGGNCAAAACAAACTGCCAAGACTTTCAAACAACAGAATTATTGTGGAGCAAATTAAGCATGAGGTGATTTAAAATAAAATCATGAAGCCTCTTCAGATATTAAACTAGTTTTGGGAGCTATGGTATAAATAACTTGCCTAGAATCGTTTTTATTAACTTTTTTTAAAATCAAATTTTGACCAAAATAATTTAAAAACTTAAGATTAAAGTTTTTTATTATTTTATTTTTTTTCTTGACAGTAGAGTCTTTTGACTTTGTTTTGTCTGCAAATAGTTCGAGTAGAAATATGTTTTCCAGCTCTTTATTGTCCGTGAATTTTTGTAATAGTTGACTTTCGTCTGAACTTAAAATTAAGGTTCTTTTTTCATTTCGAATTGCATTTTCAGAAAAATAAAAAACAACATTGTGATTTTTGAAATAGGCAAATATAGAGACAGTAAATAGCACTAGAAAAATAAAAACAAAGATCATATAAAGCTTAAAAATTTGGTTATCGTCTAAAATCAATTGGTTGGCTTCACTGATTTCAAAGTTTTTTAAATTAACGGAAACGATGTTGTTGCTTACATTGTTTGCGCTTCTAGAACCAAACACTAATATAGAGCCAAGAACAATTGAGTTTTTACCAAACTCAGGCATTTTGTCTTTTGCAGAAAAAACTAAAACCTGGTTTTTATCTGGATTTTTGATTTTAAAAAAATTTTCATTTGGATATTTAACAATTAAGCCTTCATTTACATTAATTTTTACTGCTCTAATTTCATCCTCAATAGTTTTGTCTTTATAGAAATTAAACAACCTACCATGTTTTTCCCAGGACATTTCAGAAAGCAGAATTTTATAAANTGACTTATCTCTTTTTTCAGTATTTTCAAAAGAGTTTTTTGAAAAAAAATCAAAAACAAAAATTGAATTACCTTGTTTTANNAATGAACCNTGNTTTATCCCTGAGTTNGGAGGGGTTCCNNTTACATTAACCTTGTCCCAACTGCCTGACTGAAAATCAAATTTAGTCAAGTAACTTTTAGCATCCCAGTATCCATACCCACCCAAAAGATAAAGCTCGTTGTTATATTCAAAAAAGAAACCAGAAAACTGGTTTCTGTGAGCAAAACTATCATCAATTCTTTGAATTTCGTTGTCGCTATATTTATATACAATACCACCACCAGGATATAAAAAGTATACAGATTCCAAAGAGACCACAGCAGATAAGCTCTTAAAATCAACTTGTTCTAAAGATTTAGGTATAGAATTAGAATAAGCTTTATAAACATAATTGATTTCATTAGACTGATTAAGAGTTGAATTATATACCCCTTTTTTTGTAAAAGTATAAAAAGAAGTAGAATCTTTTTTTACTATTAAATAGTCGTTTTCGATATTATTTTGTGAAAACAAGAAGCCGTTAAAGAGAACAATTAACAGAATTAGTTTTTTCATTTAAAAAATATATAGTAAAAAATAACAAGCACCACTAATGTCAGCAACACACATAAGTTAAGACCAATAAATTGAAAAAGGAAAAGATTGACAATAAGCAACAATATTGACAAAACAAAAACAAGCAGTGAAGCTTCCCAGTGTTGGTAACCTTTATCAACTAAGCGATGGTGAAGGTGAATTCTGTCAGCTACGAAAGGGGATTGTCTTTTATATGATCTGACCAATATGACTCGGAGTGTATCTGTCAAGGGATAAATTAAAACGAGAATACAAAATAAAGGTCTAGAAATGTAAGAATCAATAATAAGCTCGTTAGAACTATCAAGCATGTAAAAGGTAAAAAAGGCGATAATTGAACCCATGAAAAGAGATCCAGTATCTCCTAAAAAAACTTTTTTTGCTGAATTAAAATTATGCACCAAAAACCCCAACAGAGCCCCAATTGATATTGGAAAAAAGAACATCATCTCTTGAGAGTTTAATATTATAACACCTGCAACACAAAGGAAAAAATTTATCAAAATCAATACTGCTAAGCCGTCTAGTCCGTCAATTAGGTTCAATGCGTTAACAATTATAATGAAAACGAATAACGTAACTATTTTAGCAAGCCAATCAGAAATTTCATATATGCCGAAAATACCATGAAAAGAGTCTATCTTGAAACCTGCCTGTAATATTATAATCCCTGCAAATATTTGTAAAAAAAACTTTTCTCTGTATCGTACATTGAAAAAATCGTCAGCAATACCAGTAATTGCCATAAAAATAGTGCCTAGAAGAGCATAAGGGTCAATTACTAGACCAGCTGTTGAGGAAGCAACAGCGAAGCATACAGAAATGGT
>PAGT01000046.1 GCA_002705485.1 Flavobacteriales bacterium
ATTTAAAAGATTTTCATTTATAATGATATCCTTGTTAGTTTCTATCCAAGTAGCATTGTGTGCCCCAGATTGCCAAACCTCGCCGTAAGCCAATAATCCTCCATAAATAATTCTTCCTCTAACAGAAGGTGCAGAATAATCAATATGGATATGAGCATCACCTATCATTTCCATAGTATATTTATGTGGACTTAATGTTTTTTTAGAACTCGAAGCAGTTTGTTCCATTTTATGGTTTTGATGCTTATCACCAGATTGATTTTGCTTATCGTTCTTACAAGCAAAAATTAGTAGACTTAAAAAAATCAGGTAGAATGTGTTTTTCATTTTATTTTTTTTAAAATTAATAAATTTTTAATCATAGGCATATCTTCTTCTCTTAATTCAGACACTCATAGCCTCATTATTATACATCATTATACAAACACCTCCCGTCTAAAGAAAATCGATATTATTTAAGTAGGGTAGTTGCAATTAAAAATTACTATTGAGATTTTTTGGGTTTTTAGTAATGCTGGCCGTACAATAATCGTACAAGTTTTAAAAAGAAAAACCCTAATCACTTGTTTATAAAGTAGTTAGGGTTTAATTATGCGGAGAGACGGGGATTCGAACCCCGGCGACAGTTACCCGTCGACAGATTAGCAATCTGCTCCATTACCACTCTGGCACCTCTCCAATATCTAAAAATTTAAGGATTTCAAATTTAACTTATCCTGATCAATTCAACAAGGTTTAGGGTTGAAATTATAAATTTTTAGTCAGCTCTCTAACTATCCTGTTTTCTGAAAAAAACTCTTTAGCAATTACCTTTATTGCTGTGTATGTGGGTATGGCAGCTATCATTCCGATTGGACCAAATAATAATCCACTACAAATAATTATTAAAAAAATTTCCAAAGGGTGTGACTTTACACTATTAGAAAATATAAATGGCTGGCTAAAGAAATTATCAATTAATTGTCCAAAAATAAAACCAATTGCTACGTAGGTTGCTTTGGGGAGAATAACAGAACTAAAATCGAATCCTATATAACTCGACATAGTTAGTAAAATCATTAAAATACCCGCAAAGAATGGACCTATAAATGGAATAAGGTTTAAAAGTGAACACAGAAAAGCAATTACCAAAGCATTTGGAGTGCCAATTATTACCAATACAATAGTATAAATTATAAAAAGAATAAAAATTTGAAATACAAGGCCAGCAAAATAACGAGATAAAAGTATTTTAATGGATTCATAAGATTTTTTAAACTTTTTAACCGATTTTTTGGGAACAAGAATGAACATTGATTTTTCAAGGATACTTGAATCTTTTAGTAAAAAAAATGATATAAAAAGTATCGATAGCAACCCAATAGTTAAATTTCCAAGAGTTTTGCCTAATGAATTTAAAATTTCTGGAATAAATCCAAAATCAATTTCGTTAATCCAGTCCATATTAAAAATCGATTGATCCAGATTAATATTGAAAGTCATTAAGTAATTTGAAAGTTCGAAGTATAAAAATTTAATGTTTTTTTGAAAAGACTCTATGTCAAGTAGTGATAAGTTCTTTCCTTGTTCAATGATAAGAGGAACAAAGAGCGAAATAACTCCTATAATCAAAGAAATAAGAAAAAATATGGTTATTAATGTGGATGATATAATCTTAAATTTTAGTTTTTTGTTTAAAAAATTAACTACTGGCTGACCAATCAAAGAAATTATTGAGGCAATCAAAACATAACCTAATAAAACTTTAATCTCAAAAAGCAACAAACATGTGATGATTATTAGGGAAATAATTAAAAAAGATTCTATAATACCTTTTGTTATTTCATTTTTAAACATATGCAAATATATCACATATTAGCGATAGAAAAAGAATGACAAGCTACAACGGCAGCAGTTTCAGACCTTAATCTTGAGTTTCCTAATGAAATATCTTTGAAATTCATTGAGTTACATAAAGCTATTTCACTTTTTGAAAAATCTCCCTCAGGTCCAATTAAAATTAAGTTATTTAATCCAGGTTTTATCTCATCGATTAGATTGTTTTTTTTTGAATTTTCACAGTGAGCAATTAGTAGTTTNTCTTCANTTCTGTTTTTTACAAANTCTTTTAGTTTTAAGANTGGATTTAATTTAGGCAGACTAGATTTGAGTGACTGTTTCATNGCNGAAATAAGTATTTTATTAATTCTTTTAAAATTTAAAGACCGTTTTTCAGTTCGATCACAGATTATTGGTGTTATCTCGCTGATTCCAATCTCACAGGATTTTTCAATAAACCACTCAAACCTATCTCTTGATTTTAAAATGGAAATCCCAACATGTAGATTGTATGGTAAAGGTTTTTGTAAGGAATGTTTTATAACTTTTGCTACACATTTATCTTTAGATATTTCTAAAATCACACATTCAAAAAACATTTTATTTCCATTGGTGACGGTAATTTTATCACCAATATTTTTTCTNAAAACTTTATGTAAGTGAAAACTTTCTGTATTTTCTAAAACAGCTTGTTTAGATNTANCTGTGAGTTCTGGAATAAAAAATAATTGCATCTTAAAATTTAAATCTTGATTTAACACCCTTTTCAAGATTAGAAAAATCCTTTTTAAGGTATTTTAAATATCCCGCCATAGCAATCATTGCTCCATTGTCTGTAGTGTATTCAAATTTTGGAAAAAANCTTTTTAAATGTTTTTGAGATTGAAATACTTTTTGAATGTTTGAATTACAAGAGACACCTCCACCAAAAACAACTCTATTNATCCCTGTTTGATCAACTGCTTTGAGCACTTTTTCAACNAATATCTCAGTGATAATATTTTGAATCGAAGCACATAAATTCTTTAATTCTTTTTGAACGAAATTTGATTCTTTAGANTTTTCTTTNTCAATAAATCTCATAAAACCAGTTTTTAACCCGCTAAAACTAAAATTCAAACCCTTGACATTTGGTTTTGTAAATAAAAATTTTTTTGAATCTCCAAGATTTGATATTTTATCTATTTCNGGTCCAGCTGGATAGGAAAGACCTATCATTTTACCACATTTATCAAAGGTTTCTCCGATTGCATCATCTAAAGTNTCTCCNATAATTTTCATATCAAANTAATCTTTTACCANAACGATTTGAGTGTGTCCTCCGGAAATTGTGACTCCGATAAATGGAAATTCAGGTTTTACGTCATTGCAATCTTCAATAAAATGTGCTAGGAGGTGAGCCTGCATGTGATTTACTTCAATCAGAGGTATTTTCAATCCAATTGAAATTGACTTTGAAAACGAAGCTCCCACTAGTAACGAACCCAACAATCCTGGTCCCCTGGTATAGGCAACAGCATTTAATGCTTTTTTGTCGATATTTGCTATAGAAATTGCTTGTTCAACAACAGGAATTATATTTTGTTGATGTGCCCTGGAAGCTAGTTCTGGAACAACACCACCATAGTTTTTATGAACTTCTTGGTTGGCTATGANGTTTGACAAAACTTTTCCATCACAAANTACTGATGCAGATGTGTCATCGCATGAAGATTCAATTCCTAAAATATAAACAGGCATAAAAATTGATTAATTAATATTAAATTGCAAATATCAAAAATTATTTAAAGAAATATAAGTTTTTAATTTTAGTATTAATTGCAATTGTTGTTGGCTTTTTTTTGACTGTAAATAATTCCAATGTACAGACTTTTCTCGCAAAAAAAATTGCAAATAGAATTAATAATCAATTTGGTACTGATTTACAAATAAGTTCAGCTGAATTAAATTTTTCAGGAAACTTCGATTTGAATGATTTTGTTATTTATGATCACAAAAATGACACACTTGTATATCTCGAAAGTTTCAATTTAAGTCCACAAAGTTTAAAAAATGTTTTCAACCAAAAAATTGACTTTCAATCAATTAAATTTAATGGTTTAAAGCTNAACCTTGTTCGATATAAAGATGAAGAGAAAACAAATCTTGAGTTTTTTTTAAGTAAAATTAAAAGTAATGATGATACAAATTCGGATAACCCAACATCATCATTACAGCAAATTGATGATATCACATTTTCTAGTTCTCATTTTTCTTACAATGACCAAAATCTTCCAGATGAAAACTATGAGATTTATAACCTTAACTTCAAACTTATTGATATTGTAAATAGTAACAAAGACTTATCTTTTATGATTGATAAACTCAACTTTAAAAATAATTTGGGTTTTGATGTTCANGATTTAAAAACAGAATTTGTTTTATCTGATGACCAAATCGAATTAAAAAACACAAAACTCATTTATTTTGATTCAGAAATTAATGGTGATTTATCCATAGACATTAGCAAGCTCTCAAATAACAATTTTAACAGTATTCGAGATCTAGACTCCACTAATGTTAAAATTGAAATATATGATTCGAAAATTTTACCAGCAAATCTAAATTCAATTAATAAAAAGAACTTAATATTAAATTTTGATATTTGGAACTTTGAACTTTCACTCGAAGGACCAGTTAATGATTTAATAATAAATAAATTTAATTTGAGCTCAGGTATCGAGCTTCTAAGTTTCAATGGAAATCTATCTAATATTATTGGAAATAACCCTAATTTTTCTTTTGAACTAAAACAAATAGAAATAAATTCATCTTCCTCTACTATTAGTTCTATTTTTCCAAATGTTTTTGGTTCTGTAATACCGTCNTCTGTCAAAAATTTAGGCAATTTTAATTTTAATGGTGATATTTTATTTAACAAATCCGAAATCAAATCTGATTTTGTTTTAGGGGTTGATAAAGGTATTATTAAATCGTCTCTTAATGTCCTGGACTTTTCAAATATTGACAATGCTTCCTACTCAGGGTTCGTCCAAGGATTTAATGTTGATATTTCTCGATTTTTGAATTTCAAATCAATTAGAAATACAAATTTTGATTTTGATATAAATGGAAAAGGTTTTACTACAGAATATTTGAATTCTGTAATAANGGGATCAATTACAGATCTAATGTTAAACGAAACAAAATTTTCAAATATTGAAATTTTTGGACAAGTAAAAGATCAAGTTTTTGATGGAAATTTAATTGTTGATGACAAAAATTTAAATTTAGAATTTAACGGGTTGGTAGACTTTACAGGAGATTTGATAGACTTTGATTTTAACTCTAAAATTAAAAATGCTTTTTTGAAAGATCTAGGTTTTGAAGATAATGGTATAATTCAAGGAAATTTTGATGTTAAACTCAGAGGAAACAATACTGATAATTTAATTGGTGACTTAAAACTTCAAAATATAATTTACACTCAAGCAGATAGATCTGTCACATTTGATCAACTTGATGCTCAGTTAAGGAATAATGATGGTGATAGAATTATTAACATATCTTCAAGTGATATGATAAGTGGTATNCTTATTGGTGAGTATGATGTTTTCAATCTAAAAGATGANATTTTAAACAGTATTGGATCTCATTATTCGAACTTTAAGGGAAAAAGTAATTATCAAAATATTTCATTTAGTTTGAACTTTAAGCCCAAACTAATGAAATTAATAAACAACAACTTGTCAATTGATGAAAANACATTTTTTAGAGGAAAGTTTAATGAAGATGGAAAGTATGAAATTCAGCTAGAATCTTCCTTTTTAAAATTTAAAGATATTTTAATTAGTGATATTGATTTAGATTTAAATAATGAGGAAGGTTTTATACAAATAAAGGACATTAAATCTCCAATTGTAAATGGGACTAACTTTAATATTAAGACTAATTTTTTTGATGATAACCTTTTTGTTGAATCAAGCTATATGGCAAAGAAAAAAATAAACAGGATAAACTTTAATCATACTATTGATTCAAGCAATAAATCTTTAATCACTTTTGAAAATATGGAGTTAACCATAAATGATCAGAAATGGGAAATAGATAAAAAAAACCCAACTAATAAGCTTCCTCAACTAGTATTTTATTGGAATAAAAGGGATTATAGTTTTTTAGATGCAAATTTTAAAAGTAATGACCAGTTTTTAGCTGTCAATTTTTTAGAAAACGAAAACAGTTCAGAATATTCAATAGATTTTGTAAATCTAAGTCTGAAAAACATAACTAATTCTAAAAATAAAATCTTCTTTGAAGGATTAGTTAATGGTAAAATTGAGTTAATTAAAAAAGGNGATTTATATGAGGGTAAATCAAACTTAACACTTAAAGATTTAAGTGCCAATTCCAACAATTTAGGAGATGCTACATTGAAAATTGACGCAAGTAAGGATTTAAAAAGTTTTGTTATGGATTTTGGTATTGAAAAAAATAAAAATAAAATTTTATCTCTTAATGGAAATTTTGGAATTGAAAAAGATTTTTTCCCTTTGGACTTACAGTTGAACATGTATGGTTTTTCTATTATGCCTTTTTCTAAAATTGGAGATAATGTAATTACTGACTTCAGAGGAAAATTCGACTCTTCAATCAAAATATCTGGAAATACAAATGAACCTGTTTTCGATGGAATTATTAGTAATAACAACGTTGAGTTTAAAATACCATACTTAAATGTAGATTACAAGCTTGCAAATAACCCATCATTTCAACTTTCTAATCAATCTTTCAAAATCAAAGATTTTGAACTTTTACATTCTGAATCAAAATCAACTGGTAAATTAAATGGACTAATTACACACAATAAATTTAAAGAATGGTTTTTGGATTTAAATATTTCAACTAATAATTTACAAATTCTTGAAACTAATTCTGAAAATCAAAATCTGTATTACGGAAACGCATTTCTTGACGGATTTGCAAATATAAATGGGCCAGGAGAAAGACTATCGATTGAAATAATTGGGTCAACAAATAATGGAACCTACATAACTATTCCGCTTTCAGACTCAAAAAATACAGGAGATCTTTCATATCTGACCTTTAACACAAAAAATAAGAGGATTAATTCAAAAAGTAATGATGGTTTAAAGGTTAATTTGGATCTAGAATTCAACAAAAATGCACGGATAGATGTAATATTAGATCCAGTCTCTGAATCTAAACTTGAAGTGAATGGTTTTGGTAATTTAGACTTTTTAATCAACACAACTGGTAATTTTAATGTTTTTGGAAATTATGAGGTGGAGTCAGGTTCTTATTTTTACAAATCTCTTGGAATAGTTGATCGTGAATTTAATTTAAAAAAAGGTTCAACGATAGTATGGAATGGGGATCCGTATTTAGCAGAATTAAATATAAATGCAAATTATGAAGTTCCTGGAGGAGCAAATCCAGCTATCATTTTACAAAACACAAGTTTTAATAGGAAGATTCCTACAAATATTGATGTAAGTTTATCAGGAAATCTTTCTGAGATAAACACCCCAGATTTTAAAATCAATTTCCCTAATACTAGAGGACCGATAAAATCAGAACTTGATTATTATCTGGTTGATGATGAAAAAACTCAAAAACAAGCAATATCTCTACTATACCAAGGAACATTCATCGATGAAATATCTTTATCNTCAGTTTCCTCACAAGCAATTACCAATAATCTATTTCAAAAAGCATCNGGTATNATTGACGATATTTTTACTAATTCTGAGGANAAAATGAATATTGGTATTAATTATATGAANGGGGATAAGAATGCTGCTTCATCTCTTNTAAACAGAGANAGGTTGGGGTTGTCTTTAAAGACAGAGATTAGTGACAAAATATTAATTAACGGTAAAATAGGTGTTCCTGTTAGCGGAGTTGAAGATAATGTAGTTATTGGAAATGTTCAGATTGACTTTTTATTGAACCCAAGTGGAACAATGAAAGCCAGGGTTTTTAATAAAGAAAATCAATACCAATATTTTGCTAATGATATTGGATATACACAAGGGCTGGGAATATCATATGAAATAGAATTTGATTCTTTTAAAGATTTGTTTAAAAAATCAAAAATTAAGAAATAAATTGACATCAGAAAATCTTTTGTAATTTTAGCTTTACAATTATGAATATAAAAAAGATAGCAGTTCTAACTTCAGGTGGTGATTCACCNGGAATGAATACTGCTCTTAGAGCAGTAGTCAGAACCTGTGCTTTTAATCAAATTAAATGTGCGGGTATTTACAGAGGTTTTGAAGGACTTATAAATAATGAAATTAAAGATTTAGGAACAAGAGGTGTCAGAGGAATAATTAATCGCGGAGGCACAATGTTGTATTCTGCACGATCTAAAGAATTTAGAACTAAGGCTGGTAGAGAAAAAGCATACAAAAATGTTATAAAAAATAATATTGATGCTATCGTTGTAATTGGTGGAGATGGATCATTCACAGGAGGAATGATTTTTGAAAAAGAATTCGAAATTCCTGTAGTTGGTATTCCTGGAACAATTGATAATGATTTATTTGGGACATCTCACACTTTAGGTTATGATACAGCCATTAATACCGTTATGGAAGCTATTGACAAAATAAGAGATACTGCAATATCGCATGATCGATTATTTTTTGTTGAAGTTATGGGAAGAGATGCAGGGCATATAGCTTTAAACTCAGGAATTGCAATTGGTGCACAGGATATTTTGATTCCCGAATCTGAGATTGGTTTAAATGATCTTATTACATCCTTAAAAAGAAGTAAAAAATTAGGAAAAACATCAAATATTGTTGTTGTCGCTGAAGGTGATAAAACAGGAAAAAATGTCTTTGAACTTTCAAAAAAGGTTGAGGAAAAGTTCCCTGATTACGAGATCAGAGTTTCAGTTTTAGGGCATATGCAAAGGGGAGGCTCTCCGTCATGTTTTGATAGAGTTTTGGGAACAAAAATGGGTGTTATTGCAGTTGAAAGTCTTCTTGAGGGGAAATCATCCAAAATGGTTGGTATTATCAACGGTAAAATTGAACTAACCCCTCTTATTTCTGCAATCAAAGGAACATCAAAAATCAACCCTGAGTTGATTAGGATTTCAAAAATCATGAATATTTAAAATAAAATAATAATAAAAGAAGAATTTTCATTGTTTTTTTTAATAGGTTTGACTTCTAAAATAAAATAGTATGTTAAAAATTGGTATAAATGGATTTGGTAGAATTGGAAGAATGGTTTTAAGGGCAGCCCTAAATAGAAATGATGTACAAGTTGTTGCAATTAATGATCTTTTAGATGTTAATCACNTAGCTTATCTGCTAAAATATGACTCTGTACATGGGGTTTGTAAAGCTGAAATTAAGGTTTCTAACGGAAATTTAGTTGTTAACAACAATGAAATATCCATTTCTGCNGAGAGAGATCCGTCTTTGATAAATTGGGAAAACCGTGGAGTCGAAATAGCTTTAGAATGTACTGGGATTTTTACAAGCCTAAAAAAAGCGAATTTACATATTGAAGGTGGTGCTAAAAAAGTTGTTATTTCTGCACCCTCCCCCGATGCACCAATGTATGTGATGGGAGTTAATCATAATGAACTCACAAAAGACGAAATGATTATCTCCAATGCCTCTTGTACAACCAATTGTCTAGCTCCATTAGTTAAGGTTCTAAATGACAAGTTTGGAGTTGCTGAAGCATTAATGACGACTGTTCACGCAACAACAGCAACTCAATTTACTGTTGACGGTCCATCTAAAAAAGATTTTAGAGGAGGTCGGAGTTCCTTAATTAACATTATGCCTGCNTCAACTGGNGCTGCGAAAGCAGTTACAAAAGTTATTCCATCTCTNGAAGGAAAAATAACTGGAATGGCATTTAGAGTGCCAACTGCCAACGTTTCGGTTGTAGATTTGACTGTAAAATTAGACTCTAAAACATCCTACAGTGATGTGATGAAAGTTTTAAAAGACGCTTCTGAAAACAACTTAAAAAATATTTTAGGTTACACAGAAGAATTAGTTGTATCTCAAGATTTTATTGGGGACCATAGAACATCTATTATTGATGCAAATGCAGGGATTCAACTTAATGACACCTTCTTTAAAATTATTTCCTGGTATGATAATGAAGCAGGTTATTCTCACAAATTATTAGATTTGGCTATTCATTCAAACAAATTATGAAACTAATTGTTGATAGTGGATCAACTAAAACAGATTGGATTTCAATTAACGATGANGGAGAAATCCTNTTTGAAACNCAAACTCTTGGATTGAATCCTCAAGTTTTGACTGAACANATTCTTGAGGAAAGAATAATAAATAATTATGAANTNTACCAATCTCGAAAAGAGATNACAGATTTATTTTTTTACGGTGCCGGTTGTGGAACCGAACCTCCAAAAAAGTTAATNCAAAAAGTTTTTCAATCTATTTTTAAAAATTCAAATTTTATTATCAAGGAAGATACTTATGCTGCTGTTTATGCGTGCTGTAAACCTGATGAAAATGCTATTGTTTCGATCCTNGGAACTGGATCGAATTGCAGCTATTTTGATGGTAAAAATATCGATCAAAAGATTACATCTTTAGGNTACATACTAATGGANGATGCTAGTGGAAATTATTTTGGTAGACAATTGTTAAGAGATTTCTATTTTAATAAGATGCCTGAAAAATTAAAATCTNAATTCATAAGAAAATTTAATCTTGATCCAGGTTTTATAAAAGATCATCTATACAAAAAACCCAATCCTAATACTTACTTAGCTAAATTTGCAAAGTTTCTTATCGAAAACAAAGAATTAGAATACTCAAATGAACTCATTTCTAAGGGTTTTGATTTATTTATAAATAATCAGATTAAACAGTTCGAAAATCACTCTGAAGTTCCACTCCATTTTGTTGGTTCTATTGGATATTATTTGAAAGANAACTTNNTGGCCTCCTTAAAAAAACATCATTTAAATTGCGGTAGANTATTNCGAAANCCAATTGAAGGTTTGGTTNCGTACCANCAGAAAAAAGTTNTCTAAATTATTTCATCGCTATAACAGAAATTTCAACATTGGCTCCNAGAGGTAAACCCGTAACCTCAACNGTCTCTCTTGCTGGAGCCGTTTTCTTATTAAAAAAACTTCCATAAACTTTATTAATTTCTNCAAATTTTNCCATATCAACAGTGTAAATGGTTGACTTGACTACATTCTCAAATGATAAACCTGCTCTTTTTAAAATATTNTCNACATTTTTCATGACGATTTTGGTTTCTTTTTCAATATCTCCAGAGTATAACATTTTTGAGTCCACGTCTATTGCAATTTGACCAGATACGAATAAAAACCCAGCTTTCAATACTGCTTGATTATATGGTCCAACTGGCTGTGGAGCTTTTGAGGTTGATAAAATTGTTTTCATAGTATTATTCTTTGCAATTTTTTTCTAAACAATATAAAATTATATAAAAAAACTTTTAATATTATAAATTTCTATCAGGTAGTCTTCTTTTATCATACTTTAAATCACTTAATAAGTCAGACTTAATTCCTATAAAAAAATACCATGAGGCCCTGGTACTAAAAGGCACCCAATTAAAATTCATTTTCCAACTATCCAAATCTCTCTCAAATCTCAATTGTGTGTATGTGATGCCTTTATTTTTGAAATCATATCCCGATGAACCCCCAATTTTCCACTTTCTAGATAGAGAAATATTTCCAGAAAACATTAATGAATTATTTGAAATCTCTTTTTGACCGTAATTGTTATTATAAGTCAAAGAGTGTGCTAATCTCAGATCCCATGGAATTTGATTATTATAAAACTTTTCATTGCTATTCTTGTCAGCTTCATTCTCATCCTCAATATCATTTCCCTGCTCTTGTTCGTCTGGTAAATTAAATGAACTATCAGCAAAATCTTCTGCTCTACCAAAAAGATCGTCTCTTCTTCCACCACTTCTACTATTGTCGCTTTCCTTGTTTACGTCCTTAGAATTTTTACTAGCTATTGTAAAACCCATATTTATATTTGCACTTGTCATTCTGAACAGCCCACTGTAAAATTTGTTTATTCGAACTCCATTATCATCTATTGCGTAGGGGTCAAAAGTAGCTCCAACATTGATGTTTAATTTATCATCAAGGAAAGTCATTCCCGATGACATTCTCACGGGACTCCATTTAAGCGAATCAGCAGCAATGTTATATGTCGNACTGAAATTAAGATTATTTAATAATTTAATTTTTTTGGGTTCTGTTGCAGTACTGTCTCTATCTTTTATTTTTGCCTCNAAAACATTATTAATAGATATACCNACATTACTAGACATNGTATTTCCTGGAACCCCAAAAAACCCNCCTTCAAATCTNGTGTAATCTCTGGTATTNCCATNGGCATCAATTATNTATTCATCATAATATTTTTCAAAACTAGGTGATATATTNTAGCTAACAGATGGTCGTATTACATGTCTTATAGATTCAAACTTTTTTCCTTCCTTGAAATTAAATACNCCATACAAAGTTGTTCCTACATTTGCATTAAAGTTATAAATGTTGAATCTATCGAACCCTTTAATAGTATCTTTTATTCCCTTGGAATTATTAATTACATCATAATTATTTCTTTTTATTGTCTGTCCAGTCCAAACTTCTTCGAAATTACCACCCATACTTACACTAAGATGTTTGAGAACCTTAAAATTCGTTGTTATAGGAATTGAATGTTTTAAACCATATAAAGCATCATCAAACATTTCTTTTTTTAAAAACAAAGAATCAGTTGTTTCAATTCTGTTTTCTCCTCTAACTGAATATTGAAAATTAATATTTTTAAAAATTCCTTTTTTTTGACCATTTCTTTTTACAAATGGATAAATTCTTTCGACACTTGCATTAAAAGTAGGGAGTGTGAGGTTAACCTTTTTTGTTCTTGTATTTTGAGAGTGAGATGCAGTTAATGACATGTTAACTGACGGATATCCTTGAAACGTTTTGGAGTATGAAACCGATGAGTTCAGCGAATT
The DNA here is from genome assembly GCA_002705485.1 of Flavobacteriales bacterium. Lineage (GTDB taxonomy): Bacteria > Bacteroidota > Bacteroidia > Flavobacteriales > Flavobacteriaceae > MAG-121220-bin8. The sequence goes on from PAGT01000046.1 coordinate 12,856, forward strand.
ATTCAAAAAATTAGCAGTATTAAGTTGATTAACAGACTCTCTAAAATAAGTACTACTACCTAAATTTACAGAAGCTGAAAACCGGCTGTTTGGATTAGATTTTGAATCCTGATTGTGTGCCCATCTAATGTTGTAAATATTACTTTTCGAATATCCAGGTAACCCTTTTTCCCCATTAATTAAATTCTCAAATCTAATACTTAAATTTCCATTATATCTGTATCTTTTTCTGTAATTGGTTTCGTTTCTGAACCCATAGCTTCCGTTTGTGTAATAATCTCCTAGCACAGTAAAATCAAAATAATCATTGAATGCAAAATAATACCCACCATTTTGAACAAAATAACCCCTTTGATTATTTTGTCCTATTGTAGGAAAAATGAAACCAGTTTCTCTATTTTGTGTTAAAGGAAAATAGGCAAAAGGCAGAAAAATTGGTGTGGGTACATTTTCAATATATAAATTACTAAGACCAGCAATAATACGATTATTAGGTATGAACTTTCCTTTCCTGACTCTTATGTAATATTCAGGGTCATTTGGTTTTTTTGAGGTTGTGACTTTTGCATCTTTAATAAAGTAAACTGAGTCATTTTCTTTTTTAGTAGCTTCTGCGACTACATTCATTCCATTTTGCTCACTTTTAGAGTTCCATATAATTGCTTTTTTCGTATCGAAATTGAACCTTATTGAATCAGGTCTAACCTCATCTCCCCCTTGAGTGAAAATTGGAGGTTGGATCAAATTTCCTAACGAATCCTTAATTCTTCCAGCTGAAACCTCATTTGTATTGTAATTGAGTACTATTAATCCTGATTTGAGTTCAGTATCGAGATAGTTTAATTGAGCTTGATCGTACAAATATAACTTACCTTCAGATTTATTTATTTTTATATATCCTTTAGCATTTCTAGTGATTTTTCCTAGTAACAGAGGTTTTTTTGATAAGGTGTCATTTGTTTTTAAAGAGTCTTTTTCCTTAATATCTTGTGAATAATTTATTTGAAAATCAAATAATATTAAGCAAATAAAAATTAATTTAATAATTAGATTTTTATGTATCTCCAACATAATTATTAGTACGTGATAAAATTACATTTATTTTAAAGAAATATTTGCATGAGATTCAATCTTAACCTTCTTTTAAGAAAAATTATTCTTATTTTATTTTTCTTTTTCTTCAATTTATCTTTCTCACAATCGTCAAATGAATTTTTTACAGTTGTCTTGGATGCTGGTCATGGAGGTAAAGATCCTGGTAATCGAGGAAATGGATACTACGAAAAACATATAGCATTAAATATTGCATTGGGTGTTGGAGAAAAATTAAAAAAAAATAAAGACATTAAAGTTATTTACACAAGAAAAAAAGATGAGTTTGTAAATTTGTTTGATCGTGCTCAAATTGCTAATGATGCCAATGCAGATTTGTTTATTTCAATACATT
>PAGT01000047.1 GCA_002705485.1 Flavobacteriales bacterium
AATAGATTTTAAAAAAGGAAAATCAACTTTAAAGATTAGAACTAATAAAATAATTGGAAAAAAATCAATTGATTTCAGGTTATTAATTCTGAAAAAAAAATCTAATCAACTGAAAATCAATTAATTGGAATTTTTAAGTGTCGGGGTGGCAGGATTCGAACCTGCGACCTCCGCGTCCCAAACGCGGCGCGATAACCGGGCTACGCTACACCCCGAAANNAGCGAGCAAATATAGTNTTATTTAAAAANANCATCAAACTTTAGTAATNAATTTAAGTTTATAACTTTTTATTTTTTTTTAACACATAACGGTCAAATATTTTAATTTTATAATTTAATTTTTGGTATGTCAAAAGAACAAATAAAAAACTTAATTATTGGCTCTGGACCAGCAGGNTACACAGCCGCTATTTATGCNTCAAGAGCTGATTTAAAACCAGTTTTATATACTGGTATGGAACCTGGNGGTCAACTTACAACAACTACCGAGGTTGACAACTTCCCAGGATATCCTGATGGAGTTGATGGTCCGACTATGATGATTGAATTACAAAAACAAGCAGAACGTTTTGGCACAGATGTTAGAATTGGTATGGTGACTNAAGTCAATTTAAATNATAAAAAAGGAGGAAAGCATATTGTCAAAATCGANAATGAAAAGGAAATCGAAACGGATACTATAATAATTTCTACTGGTGCATCAGCAAAATATTTGGGTATTCCATCTGAAGAAAGATTGAAAGGAGGNGGAGTTTCTGCTTGTGCAGTTTGTGATGGATTTTTTTATAAAGGTCAAGATGTAGCAATTGTAGGTGGAGGTGATACTGCAGCAGAGGAAGCAACTTATCTTTCAAATATATGTTCTAATGTTACAATGATTGTTAGAAAAGGAGAAATGCGGGCTTCAAAAGCCATGCAACACCGTGTNAATTCAAGGNCAAATATAGATGTTAANTATTTTTCTGAAATTGAAGAAGTNNTTGGAGAAAATGTAGTAGAGGGNGTTAGAATTATTAATAATCAAACTTCAAAAATTGAGGAAATTAAAGTCACAGGTCTTTTTATAGCAATTGGTCACAAACCAAACACAGATATTTTTAAAGGTCAGTTAGANATGGATGACGCTGGATACATTATAACTGATGGTAAAACAACAAATACTAATTACCCTGGTGTGTTCGCATCAGGTGATGTNCAGGACAAAGAATATAGACAGGCNGTTACTGCAGCTGGAACTGGATGTATGGCAGCTTTAGACGCTGAAAGGTATTTAGCTAGTTTGTTATGAAAAGTATATTCAAATATAACCTATATAATTTCTTCTTTTTACCTTCAGTTTGGTGGTGTGGTATAAGGGTTAAGANNGTAGATGAAAAAAGTTGTAGAGTAAGAGTAAGACATAAATGGATTAATCAAAACCCTTTCAAATCAATGTTTTGGGCTGTTCAAGGAATGGCAGCCGAATTATGTACTGGAGTTTTGATAATGAATGAAATTAAAGTGAGTAAAAAGAAATTTTCGATGCTTGTTTTAAATAATCAGGCTAATTTTTCCAAAAAAGCTACTGGAATTATCTTCTTTGAGTGTGACCAAGGAACAGACATTAGAAAATCAATAGAAAAAGTTGTCGAAACAAATGAGTCGCAAACAATTTGGCTCACCTCCGTAGGAAAAAATTCTCAAAATCAAATTGTTTCAACCTTCAAATTTGAGTGGACTTTAAAACTTAAAAATTAATTTTTTTTTAACACTTACAAATAATTATAATTTGTAAATTGATAAATTATATGCCCAGACATATTTATACATACACAATAAAGGTCTTAAAAAAAGTCAGTTTTGACCCAGATTTATTTCGAAAAGAACTTGAAAAAGCGTCNAAAAAGTTNTTACCTTTTGAATATCGTGAGTTGATGATTTGGGTAAAGGATTATATTCAAAACAAACCAGTTTTACAAACTGTGGTCTTATAAAACCCGAGTTGCTTCTCTATTTTTCAATGGACTTATTATGTTAACGTCATTAAAGTGAATTTTTGCTTTTGTTAGTTTGTTTAACAATTCTCTAATTTCATTAATAATATGACTTTTTAATTCATTTTTGTGGTAAACAACACTAATTTCCCTTGATGGTTTAGGATTTTTGAAATTATGAAGCATTTTTTTCTGGGAGTCATTAAGTCTAAGAGTGTGTAGGTATGGAAGAAAAGTTATGCCTAGTCCTTTGTCAACTAGGTTAATCAGTGTTTCAAAATTACCACTTTTAAGCTCAAATTTTCCATTATATTCATTACAATCAAAACACAAGTTTTCGATACTGTTTCTGAAACAATTACCATCCTTCAGAAGAAGCAAGTCATTAGAGTAAAGGTCAGATGGTATTATTTCTGATTTACCAAAATGTGGATTTGATTTGGGTAAATAAGCTATAAATGGTTCATAATAAATTGGTTTTTCAATCAATTCATCGTCTTCCAGCGGAGTAGCAGCAATTATTAGATCAAGATGTTTATTTTTTAATTTGGAAATTAATTCTTTGGTTGGAAATTCAAAAAATGAAACTTTTAACAAAGGATAATTATTTACCAATTCATTTAAAAATAATGGAAGAAGGGTTGACATCACTGTNGGTACAATTCCAATTCTAAAATCCCCACCAATAATACCTCGATCTTGATCAACAACATCTTTCATTTTCTCTGACTCACTTACAATTTTTTTGCACTGGGTAATTATTTTTGATCCAATTTCAGTTAATTCAATTGGTTTTTTGGTTCGATCAAAAATTTGGATATTCAATTCTCCCTCTAGTTTTTGAATTTGCATACTTAGAGTGGGTTGAGTTACAAAGCATTTTTCAGCAGCTAGAGTGAAGTTTTTATATTCNGATACNGCTATTGCGTATTTTAACTGNATTATTGTCATAACAAATAAGTTATTTTTATAAAGTTATANAATTTAATAGGAATAATCAATACTATTTCAAAATCTCTGTTCTAAACCTCACGTTGTCAATTGGCCAATCTCTTTTATCAGTTTTTAAATTTGAAATTTTATCTACAACACTCATCCCTTTNANGACTCTTCCAAAAGCAGTATAGTTCCCNTCCAAGTGGTAAGCACCATCTTTTTTTTGAACAATAAAAAACTCATATGGGGAGGCAAGTTTATGTGGGTTATCAATTTCACTACTAGGCATTGATATTGTTCCTCTGTGATGTTTATGACCTTTTTTAGTATCAGGTGGAAGAAGGTACCTTCCTATGTTTTTTCTTTTTTGTGATGTTTTTATATTATCTGAGTTACCGCCTTGTATTATAAAGTCTTTCACAACTCTATGAAAATACTCACCTTTGAAATAATTTTTCTTTGTTAAATAGATGAAATTTGCTCTGTGGTAGGGAGTATTCTCGTACAATTTAATATCAATATTTCCATAATCGGTAATTATTCTCACCATATTTTCTTTATTCTTTTTTTCATATTCATAAAAAAAAGGTATTGCATTTTTATCATCTAGAATAAAGTTTTCATTTGACTTTGGTTTTTTAATTTTTTTTACCGGAACAGATTTTGTTTGAACTGTACGATTTTTTTTACTATTATCTTTGCAAGAAAATATTAGTAAGATAGAAACCAATAATAGTTTTTTTATTAAATGCATTTTTTAAAATTCAAAAAAATAATATCAAAAGTAAATGATTTTAAACTTCCTGGGAAAAATTCATTTTTNGAATTGGCACCTCCGGACAGAGNCAAACAAATTTTAGATGGTTATATTCCTAATAATTCTGTTGAGGCCGCTGTAACTCTTTTATTTTATGGTGACTATAAAAATCAAACTAGATTNGTTTTGATATTGAGAAATAAATATAAAGGAGNGCACTCAAATCAGGTAGCGTTTCCGGGCGGAAAAAAAGAAATATCCGANCTCGATTTAAAAGAAACTGCGATTAGAGAAACCATTGAAGAATTAGGTCTTTTAAAAAAATATATAGTGATTCAAAAAGAATTAACTGAAATATATATTCCACCAAGTAATTGTATTGTGAAGCCGTATTTATGCTTTTATGAAAAACCTCCAAAATTTAATCCATCCTCTGATGAAGTAGCTTTTATTTATAATCCACTTTTAGAAGATTTACTTCGTTTGAAAATTAACAAATCAGAAATTTTAATTGAAGATCAACCCAAAATAGTTCCAAGCTTTAATATTGAAAACAATGTTGTTTGGGGAGCAACTGCTATGATCATTAATGAATTTGTTTCTTTATTTAAAGAAGTAATTAATTCTTAATACATTTACATATAAACATTTATACTTGAAATTATTTAAAAGGAATCCCTTTGGTCATATTTTAGTAATTAAAAAATGGTTAATTAGAATTTTAGGCCTTTTATCTCATCAAAGATTTAAAGGTTTCAATAGACTAAATATTGAAGGTTCTGATATAATCAGATCTCTTCCTGAAAATAATGTTCTTTTTGTATCCAATCACCAGACATACTTTGCAGATGTCGTAGCAATGTTTCATGTTTTTAATGCTAGTTTGAGTGGAAGAGACGATTCAATCAAAAACTTATCCTATCTATGGCAGCCAAAGTTAAATATCTATTATATAGCTGCAAAAGAAACGATGAATGATGGGATATTTCCAAAAATTTTAGCATATGTCGGTTCTGTACCAATTGATCGAACTTGGAGATCAAAAGGAGAGGATATTAATCGACAAGTCAAAATGAGTGATGTAAGTAAGATTGGTATTGCTCTAGATGATGGCTGGGTTATAACATTTCCTCAGGGAACAACTACTCCATTTAAACCAATCAGAAGAGGGACTGCCCATTTAATTAAGGAATTTAAACCCATTGTTGTGCCCATTGTAATAGATGGATTTAGAAGGTCATTTGACAAAAAGGGAATTATGATAAGAAAAAAAAATATTCTTCAATCAATGGAAATAAAAAAGCCACTTAAAATTGATTATGAAAATGAGTCTGTCGATTCAATTGTTAAAAAAATAGAATATGCAATTGAACAACATCCATCTTTTTTGAAGGTTTTATCTCAAGATCAAATTAATCAATTGGAAGAAAGCAATAAAAGTAGAGAGTGGTAATCAATTTGTTTATTAAATTTGCATATTAATAAATTATTTAAAAATGTTAAAAAAAATATTTCTAATTTTTATGTTGTTTGGTTTTTTATCATGTGACCAGAGCGAAAAAATTTCAATTACCAAAGTTAAAGGTTCACCCAATTATGATGATGCACGGATATCCTCTGTAGAGATGATTAAAAATGAAAATGATTATTCTTTTTCTTTTAACATCGAAAATTACGATTTAGGCATTCAAACTGACAATAAGTTTGACTATAGATTAGCTAATTCAGATAAAGGTCAGCACATACATTTTATTGTTGATAATGGACCATACTCAGCTCATTACACTAACAACTTTTCTAAAGAGATTAATGATGGTAGTCTTGTTTTGGCATTTTTGTCAAGGTCCCACCACGAATCCGTAAAAAATCCAAATGCTTACATTTTGGAACAATTAGGTGAAGTAAAAGATATTGACCTTTCAGGAGAATTTCTTTTTTACAGTAGACCAAAAGGTACTTATAAAGGAGATGATACGAAAAAATTACTTCTAGATTTTTATTTAGTTAATACAAAAATTTCAACTGATGGTAATAAAGTTAAAGCTACTGTCCAAGATAAAGAATTTATTTTAGATGAATGGGCACCATATTTTATTGAGGGATTACCTAAAGGAGAAATTACAATTAAACTTGAATTAGTTGATCTCAATGGAAATTTAATCGATTCTCCATTCAATTCCTCAGAAAGAACGGTGATTCTTGAGTAATAAGTTCAGAATTTTTAAGGTTATGAATAAAGTTATAGCTGCTTTGATTTTATATTTCTTTTATTCATGTGGATTACTTTCTGAATCAAATAAAGTAATAGTTTACGAGAGTTCTAATTTTGAAAATTTGAAAACCTCTCAAAAACCAGACTACAGAAATTTAGACCCTTGGGCAGTTCACCCAAACAAAACGGTAGAGCAGCTAATTGATTTTGAAAATAATCAATCAAAATTACCGGTGGATGTTTTTTTTATTTACCCGACCATGCATACCGATAAGAACGATACAACTTGGAATGCAGATATTTTTGACGCTAAAACTCGTAAATATATCCTTGAATCAACAGTCAAATATCAATCTTCTGCATGGTTTTCAGTTGGTAATCTTTATGTTCCATTTTACAGGCAGGCACACCTTAGGGTTTTTGAAGAGTCTTATTGGAAAAACGGTGGACAAGAAGCTTTTGATATTGCTTATCAAGATGTAAAGGAGGCATTCTTAATTTTTTTAGAAAAATACAACTCTGGAAATCCGATTATTATTGCAAGTCATAGCCAGGGAGCTGGCCATGCCAAGAGAATATTACAAGAGTTTTTTGATAACAAACCTCTTCAAAATAAACTAGTTGCAGCTTATTTAATTGGAACCAAAATTACAAGTAAAGATTTTAAAAGTTTAAAACTAATGACTAATCAAAACGAAACAGGTGGTTTTATTACTTGGAATACTCATAGAAAAATGTCTGAAAGAAAAACAAAAAAAACATCGTTTACTGTTCCATTTGACTACCTTGAAAATGCACTTTGTGTTAATCCTGTTACATGGAATTTAGAAAAAGCATCAAATTATTCATCACACAAAGGTTTTCTTTATTTGAACACTAAAATTTATCCCAAATCAGTCAAAATTGAAAACATGGAAAAAGCTTTATTTGTTAAAATTCCAAAAATGGACATAATAAAAAAACTCGCAGTCTCAACAGTCAGAGATTACCACAAAGCGGATATTAATATGTTTTGGGAGGATATAAGACAAAATTCAATTCATAGGACTAAAATGTTTTTAGAGAATGAAAATTAAATTATCAATCATACTTCTTTTCTCATTCTACATTTTTAGCGGTCAAGAAATGGTTAAAGGAAAAGTTTATATTCCTCTAAATGATGGAAATTACCAAGGAGTAGGAGGAGTTAATATTTTTTGGAAAAGTACAAGTATAGGAGTTGTATCCGATGATGATGGGAGTTACTCTATACCAATTTCAACTGAAACTAAAGAATTGGTATTTAAGATATTGGGTTATAAAGAAGATATCGTTGAAATAATTGACTCATTAAACTATGACCATTTTCTTACTGAACAATCTGACGAATTAGATGAAGTAATTTTACTTAAAAGAAAAAATACAATTCAGAAATCTTATTTTAAAACTATGAACATAGTAAGTGTTTCTAGTGATGAGTTACTTAAGGCCGCGTGCTGTAACGTTTCAGAAAGTTTTGAAACAAACCCATCAATTGACGTTAGTTTCTCGAACGCCATAACCGGGGTTAAGGAGGTTAAGATGCTTGGTCTTGAAAGCCCATACCTTCTAATAACAGAGGAAAATATTCCCATGGTAAGGGGTGCCTCTCAAGTTTTTGGCTTGTCATTTATTCCTGGTTCTTGGGTTGAGAGTATGCAAGTTACAAAAGGTGTTGGAAGTGTAGTCAACGGATTTGAAAGTATTTCTGGACAGGTTAATATCGAATTGAACAAACCAATTAGTGATGTTCCCACCTATATCAATATTTTTAGAAATAGCATGGGAAGAAATGAGTTGAATTTTCATTTCAATCGAATGGTTAACGAAAAATTAAGTACTGGATTATTTATTCATGCAGATCACAGAAAAGAAAAACATGATGGTAACAATGATGGTTTTTTGGATATTCCTCATGTTGAGGGTTACAATATATTCAATAGATGGCAATTGACTGATTTGGAAAGGGGCGTTGTAAGTTTTTTTGGTATTAAGTTCATGAAAAATGAGAAAGAAGGAGGTGAAAGGTTTGACACCAATAGTTTGTCAAATAAGCTTTGGCTGAGTGAGATTAAAACCGAAAGATTTGATGCTACTTTCAAGTTAGGTTACGTCAATCCAAACATTCCATATCAATCTTTAGGCTTTCAAATGGCGTATTCAGATCATGATCAAAACTCTTTTTTTGGGATCAGGAATTATGATATAACACATAGAAGTTTATACTCAAATATAATTTACAATTCTATAATAGGAAATACCATGAATAAAATTAAAACAGGTATTAATTTGACTTACGATGACTACGAAGAGTTAATAGATTTAGATAAAAATAAAACAGAAAGAATTGACAGATCAATTGGTGGTTTTTTTGAATATAGTTACGATAACACTACAAACTTCAGCTTAACAGCTGGTTTAAGGTATGATTCACATAACAATTTGGGATCATTTTTTACTCCAAGGCTTCATTTGAGATTTCAACCAAAAGAAAAAACTGTTATGAGATTTTCTTTAGGTTCTGGAAGAAAATCTTCAAATATTTATGCTGAAAATCAAGAAATTTTTTCAACTGGAAGAAAAATCAAAGTAATTAACAGTAATGGTAAATTTTACGGATTAAATCCTGAGAAAGCATTAAATTATGGTTTAAGTTTTAGGCAGGGTTTCAATTTAAACAGTAATGATGGTGACGTAACATTTGATTACTATGTTACTGATTTTCAAAATCAAATTGTAGTTGACTGGGAAACTGAGGGTGAACTGAGTTTTTATAACTTAAATGGAAAAAGTTATGCCAGGAGTTTTCAATTAGAAATAGACTATCAGCTAACTAGAAAAATTAAAATGAAAACTGCCTACAAGAATTATCAAGTGAATAAACAATACAACTCTGGTCTGAAACAGAACCCATTAACTCCAAAAAATAGATTTTTCATTAACCTTGACTATTCCTCAGATCCAAACGACAAGGGTGCTTTTTGGAAGTTTGATTTTACTTTAAATAACGTTGGAAAACAGAGATTACCTGAACACGGTGGTTTATCTAATTTTTTAGGATTTAGCCCATCATATACCCTCTTTAATTCTCAAGTCACAAAGGTGTTTTCTGAAAAATTTGAAATTTATTTGGGAGGAGAAAACTTAGGTAATTACACCCAAAAAAATCCTATTTTGGATTCTGAAAACCCTTTTGGAACCAGTTTTGATGGAACTTTAATATATTCACCTATCGTTGGTTCTATGATTTATGCGGGAATTAGATTAAAATTGTAAATTAGTATTATGAAAAAATTATGTTTAATATTCCTTTTGTTTTTCTCTTTTAGTTTCAGTCAGAACTCTGGAGATAAAAATAAAAAGGCTTCTTTTCTTGTAAAAGGAGTTTGTGAAATGTGCAAAAATAGAATTGATGTGGGAACGGTAAGGATTAAAGGTGTTAAGTACGCAAATTGGGATCTTACCTCAAATAACCTATCAATAATTTTCAATTCAAACAAGATTGATTTGGATTCAATTCAAAAACAAATTGCCGCTTTTGGCCATGATTCAGGGATTTATAAAGCACCTGATGAGGTCTATAACAGCCTACCTGAATGTTGCTTTTACAAAACAAATACACCCCATTAAAATGAAAAACAAAAATACATTACTCACCGTAATAATAAGCTCTGGTTTAACAGTTTTATTGTTATGGATTTTTAATAATAATTCATTTCCACAGCAGGAAGTTGATCCAAGTCCAGAAAATATAGTCGAACTAATGGGTAATCAAACATCATTTGGAGTTAAAGGCAACTGTGGAATGTGCAAAAAAACAATCGAAACAGCTGCTTTATCATTGGACGGTGTCTTTAGCGCAGAATGGAACGGTAAAACAAAGCAAATTAGTATTGTATATGATCCTCAGGTTGTAGAATTGTTAAACATACATAAATCTATTGCAAACTCTGGATACGGAACTGAACTTGTAGAGTATAATATGGACAACTATGATGAACTACCATTATGTTGTCAATATGATCCAAGTATGATTATTAAGTCAAATTAAATTTTGTTAATTTTAATTATAATAAACCAAAAAAATGAAGAAAATTTTACTAACATTTATCTCAGCTTTACTAATAGGCTGTAATACAACTGCTCCAAAGCCAAAAACAATTACTGTTGATGGTGAACCAGATGGACCACACACCTCAGTTGAATGGAAAATATGGGCTTACAGTACAGCAGCTCCATCATTTATTGCTGCAAATTGTACTGTTGTCGATAACGATGGAACTGTCTTAAGAGAAGGAACTAATGGATGGACTGCAATGTCAGGAAACATGGCTGGTCCAGCTGATCCTGAAAATGGTTATAGGGACAGACACGAGGCAATCTCAATGGTAGGGGATGCCGAATCATTCAATTGGATGAAGGGTTACATGGATAAAACCAAACCTGAAATGAATGGTGATGGATGGATATGGATGTTGCACGGGGATTCTGGAGTTGATAACTTTAGACCTTATTCCGAGGGAGATAAGGCCAATACGCCTGAAGGAGCATGGATTGAATCAGGACCACATTTGATGCTGATGCCTAAAGATCCAAGTACTTTAGATGGTCAAACTACTGACTTCAACACCGGCTCTCCATATTTAATGTTTGAAGGAACTGATTATGCTCATCTGATGATTCCAACCGAAGGATATTATGATTATCAAGATCCAGTCCCATCAATTCCCAATTTGGAAAATTCAAATGTTGAGCCCGAAGCCCCACATACTTCAGCAGAATGGAAAATATGGGCGTATAGCACAGCTGCTCCATCATTTATTGCTGCTAATTGTACAGTAGTTGATATGGATGCAGATGGAAATCAAATTGTTTTAAGAGAAGGTACAAATGGTTGGACAGCAATGGCTGCTAATCCAAGGGGACCTGCCGATCCTGAGAATGGATGGAAAGATGCTCACGAAGCTATGCCAATGGTTGGAGATGCTCAATCTTTCGCATGGGTTTCCGCTTATTTTGCTGGAACAAAACCAAAGACAACTATGGAAAGTGATGGTTGGGCATGGATGCTGCACGGAGATATGGGTGAGGATAACACAAAAGCAGGAGTTTTAAACAAAGAAGATTCAGTTGAAGGTGCATGGATTGAATCGGGTCCACATTTGATGTTGATGCCTAAAGACCCAAGCACTCTTGACGGTCAAACAACTGATTTCAACAAAGGTGCTCCTTATGTTATGTTTGCTGGAACTGACTATGCACATTTAATGATTCCAGTTGAAGGTTATTACGATTATCAGGATCCCAAATAAAAAAAGAAATTTATTCTAAAAGTAAAAGCCCTTCTAGAAGGGCTTTTTTAATTTCATTGGTTTAAAAAAATGAATTTTATTAACTCTTTTTGATTAACAATAACAATTAAAAAGTCTTAATTTTATTTATATATTTTTTCTATATAAGGAATATAACCAAATATTAAAATGAAATGATTTGTATAAAGACAAAAGTGCCCAAAGAAATATGTGAAATTAATGATGAATTAAAGGCAATTTATCATAGTCATGATTCTATTTGCATATGGGTCTTTAAAACACGTGATGATAGAAATAAATTTATGGATGAAACTATTGGAATGCTAAAAAAAGATAGGGAAGACTATTACATTTCAAATTATCAATAAAAAACCCCAACGAGATGTTGAGGTTAAAAATGTGATCGCGAAAGGATTCGAACCTTTGACCGTCTGCTTAGAAGGCAGATGCTCTATCCAGCTGAGCTACGCGACCTTATCATAATCTTTTAGTGTTTACACACAAGGATTCAAATACAAAAAAAGTATTATGTATTTAAAAATCAATTGCAAAGATAAAATTATATGTTAACTTTTGCTTTTTAAAATTAAACAAATAATAACGATGAAAAAAAACTTTGTTTATCTACTAATCATATTGATTTTTAACAGTCTGAGTGCTCAAAAATATTGAAATTAGAGAAAACACAATTCTGGATTTATGACGGTGAAATTCATAGAGTTAAAAACTTTCCTTATAAGTATATTGCTCAAAGAAATATTGATGTATGGGTACCTGATAATTATAATGAAAATAAAAAATATACTTAATTTTATACTTTTCTATTCTAATCTAAATATATAAAAATGGATACTTACGCATCAATCTTGCTTTGGGTAATTCCTGCTTTTATGGTATTGATGGCTATTGAGATTCTGTATGGCCATTTTACTAACAAACAGACTTATACATTTATTGACACAATCTCCAGTCTTAGTTCAGGAATGACCAATATATTA
>PAGT01000048.1 GCA_002705485.1 Flavobacteriales bacterium
TTTTCAAGAAATTGGCTGTCAATATCCCAAAAAATGTCGCCTTTATTAAAGTCAATTAATTCATTTATGATGGATTCTTCTGAGATTGTCAATGCATTTAAGCCAATGAAGAAATGATTTAGCTTTGAATTTCCTTCTTTATAATATTCTAAATTTCGACTTGCCTCAAAGTAACAGATTCCCTTGGTTCCACAACCTATTTCTAAAAGTTTATTTCTAAATTTCTGATATATTTTAGGGAGATTCGACCAAAATTCATTTTTCTTTTTTTTAACAAGTTCAGTCTCTGACCAGTTTTGTAATTTATTGATTTCAGCTAATTCTTCAAAGATTTTTATTGGGTTCAATAGGTTTTGTTCTATTTCACTAACATCATTTAAAAACTTCTTTCCCCAATCAAAAAAATCTTTAAAAGAATCTTTGTTATTTGATGTATCCAAAACAATTTCATGCAATATCAGTAATAATTTTTCATGACTTAGTTCATTTAATTCTGAAATCGTAATGATAAAATCGTCTATTGTATAGACATCCGGAGAAAAAGATGTTTTTAAATTACGATTTAATAAGGCTCTTTTAAAAAAAANAGAAGATCTTCTATTAGGCAAGACAAAGCAAGTGTGTTTAGGGTCATTATTTTTTAAGTAAATTTCATCTATGACTTTTTCTAAAAAACTTACCATTAATATAAAAATAAAAAAAGCACCTTAAATAAGGTGCTTTTCTAGAACAAATGAAAGAAAAGGGCTACTCAACAACTTTAAACTCAACTCTCCTATTAGAAATTCTTCCTTTTCTGGTGCTGTTTGATTCAGCAGGCATGTCTTCACCAAAACCGACTGTTGACAATCTACTTTCATCAATTCCTTTTTGGACAAGGTATTCTTTAACAGCACTGGCTCTCATCTCAGACAACTTTTGATTGAAAGCTTTTGGTCCTGATGTGTCCGTGTGACCTTCGATCACAAAATCAGTGTTTCCGTACTTCTCCATAATACCTGCAACTATATCTAATACTGTTGTAACCATTATTCCCAAATCAGCTTTATTTAATTGGAATGGAACTTTTGCACCAACTGCATTAAGTTCATCCATTATTTCTTTAGTTGGTGTTGGACATCCCTGGTTAGATACAAGTCCAGCAACTTCAGGACATTTGTCGTCTTTGTCTAAAACAGAATCTCCATCTGTATCAGGCCAAGGACAGCCATCGTTTTCTGAAGGACCAGCAACGTCAACACAGGAATCAACATTGTCTGCTACACCATCAGAATCGCTGTCTGGACAACCATTCATTTCAACTGAACCTGGCTCATTAACACATGCATCTTTTGTNTCTGGTGTNCCATCTCCGTCTGTATCTGGGCANCCATTAAACTCNGCAAGNCCAGGTGTATCAGGACANGAATCTTTGCTGTTTTCTATTCCATCTCCNTCGTTNTCAGGGCANCCNTTAAACTCNGGAAGNCCNGGCTCATCAGGACAATCGTCATATTGATCATATATTCCATCTCCGTCAGTNTCTTTACCTCCGAAATTAATTGCTAAAGAAANAGAATGTTGAAAGTGTGGTTTTAAACTTGCCATATCATCAAAAGCATGCTTNTANCCNGTATTTAAGTCTANTTTNACTCTTTCACTAAAAGGTATNCTAAATCCAACAGCTGCATTTAAGGTNTGNGANCTTTCTCTTCCAAACCAAGTATATCCAGTTCCTGCTTCTAAATAAGGNTCNACNTTCAAAAAATGAAATCCATCTCCAAGNTTGTAATCNACTANTANGTCNAGACTTGCAAGTGAAACCGGNTTAGTGAGTACAGCTCTTTCATCACCCATTTTAGTAATNGTGTTNAATGANCCCCTAACNCCATANTTAAANTTTTCGTTAGCATATCTTTTAATTGTTAATGAATTTATTGCAGCTTCACGATTATTCCAGTTATCCATATTGAAGTATTCNCTAAACCAGTNNCCNGTAGCATTATTTTCTGANTNTGTGCCAACAGGATGAAAATCAATAGCGTTTAAGCCAAAAGCTACTTGCCATTGGTTGTTTTTATCTTGAGAAAACATTTGATTGGAGTTTATCAACAAGGTAAAAATCAATATTAAATTACCTAATTTTTTCATTTTTAATATTTTTTTAATAATTGCTTAAATGCAAACTTAATCATTTTACTGAATATATTACTCCAGTACAACAGATTTAATATATTTAAACACTAATTACCTCTATTGATGAGCCAACATATACCAGAAGAGCTTTCTCTACATTAATCCCCATTTTTTGTAATGTCAACTTATATTTCTCTACCTGCTTTAGGTCAGATTTCCTAGGTTCACCCGTTTTGTAATCCATAATGGTCGCTTTTTGATTCTTATCAAACATAATTCTATCTGGTATTAAAATCTCTTTATTTTCATTAAAGATTTCTTTTTCGCAAGTTATTTCATAGTCTTTAGTAAAAAAGGTTTTTAAATCACTTTTATTTATCACTTTTTTTGCCATATTAAAGATCTTCATGACGTGGTTTTTACTTATGCTTTCATCAAGTAAAAAATCATTTTTTACTCTATTAATTTGATTTGAGTATTCAATATTTGACATGAATAGGTGAAATAAGTTGCCCATTTCAATTTCTTTATCATCAACTAGGATATAATTACCAGGGTCAATGATTTTTTTCAAAGCTTTTGACTTAAAAACATCTTGCGGTCTATGCTCTACTTTGGACTTAAATTTTGTTTTTGATCCCCATACATATAAATTTTTATTTTCATCGTAAATGTCGTTATTTTCCAAAAAAGATCGGATCATTTCGTTGTGAGAAAGAACTGATGAAACTTTTGGCCTTGTACATATTACGTGTAACTCGTCAGTCGCTCTTGTAAATGCTACATATAAAATATTTGTATTGTCTAGCTCCTCCTCCATCAAAGTTTTGTTGTATACTTTTCTTCCAAATTCTCCAAACTTTGGTAAATCCTTGTTAAAATCTATAAGTAATTCTCTTTTTATTCCTTTATGTTTAAATGGATAGCATATTTTTTTATTAGATCTGAAGTGGGCTTTTGAGTCGGCAAAAGGATAAATTATTAACGGGAACTCTAAACCTTTTGACTTGTGAATTGTTAGTACAGAAACAGAATTATTTGTGTCGTTTAAAGACACGTAGAGCTTCTCTTTATTTTTTTCAAAAAACTGCAAAAAATCCTTTGAGTTTCCTTTTTTATTTTTAAAAAATGTGAAAAGTTCGTTGTAAAAGAACTCAACATATATGTCATAACGAAAATCTAAACCAATTTTTATAAGCAGTTTGCTAAGGAAGTCAAGAGCTGATAAACCAATATAATCAATATACGAAACATGAAAATAAGTCTGAAAAAAAGTTTCAATATCCATTTTAAGTCCCTTTTCAATAAATAAAAACTCGTCCTCCACAACAATATTTTTTAGCATATATAACAATATGCATTTTCTTGCTTCTAAATTATTTTGGTTTGATCTTAACTTTATAATACTTAATAAAAATTGGACTTTTTCAGAACTGCTGATGAGCAAAGAATCTGATGATATGGCTGGAATACCTTTTTTTATTAAAAATTCCGTTATTAAATTTTGTTCTTTTCTATTTCTTACCAAAACACACTGATCTGAATAATTAAATCCTCTTTTTAAACTTTCGATGATAATTAAATGAGTTTTTTCTAGAAAATCATTTTGTTTTTTCTCATTATCATTTGTTCGATTCACAAACTCAATTGAAACATATCCACCACTTTTTTTTACTGCGTTTTGATGATCCCCTGCATAGAAAAAACCATTTTGTGAGTAATTAAAGCTCTGTGATATGACTGAAAAAAAATCATTATTAAAATCAACGATTTCCTTTTTACTTCTATAGTTGTTTGGAAGATGTTTAATTTTTTTTTCTACATTAAATGGATTATTGTTCTCCAAAAGAGTTGCAAAGTTTGACGGATCCGCCCCTCTCCACCTGTAAAGAGATTGTTTAACATCTCCCAAAATTGTTAAAGAACCTGGGGGATTTGATAATTCATAGGACTCCAGTGTGTGAGAAATTAATGGAATTAAGTTTGACCATTGTAATTTAGATGTGTCCTGAAACTCATCAATTAAAAAATGGTCTATGTTAGTTCCTGCTTTTTCATAAATATATGGCGCAGGTTGATCTTTTATTTCATTGGATATGATTAAATTAAATTCCCCAATGAGAATTTCCTTTCTTTTATCTTGAATAGTTCTACTTTCTTTTTTTATTTTATTCAGAACAGAAGTTGGTACAATAGAACTGAGAAGAGATTTGTTTAATTTGATTTCTAAAATCTTTTCATCAATGATTTTAAAATACTTGTAAAGTTTTTTTTCTAAAGATTTTGTTTTCTGTTTATTGTATTCTTTTTTTTTAAAGACCCTATTACTTAAAAAAAGTTTTTCTATGCTTTCGTTCAAGCTATTTGAATAGTTATTATTTTGGATTTGGTTTAAAAATTTGGGAAATGTATTTCTTGTAAACTCAGGCTTAAGTCCTGATTTTTCAATGCAATGCTTACATTTTTTTACATTAGAAAATATTTCTTTTTTAATTTTAATTACTGAGTCCTGTATGTTACGTTTAAGTTCAAAAAACTGTTCAATTTTAAGTAATCCAAGTCTTCTAATGTGTTCCTGATGGTCTTCATTGAACAAAAGTTTAGAAAGCTCCTTTAGGTCATAGCTTACATCCCATGACTTTCCGTCCTTAATTTTTTCATTGGAAAACTCAACTAATAATCTCGTAAGTAGCTTTTCTTTCTCAAGATTATCTAATGTCTTTTCAATTGATTCATTAATGATTTCTTCAGGATCTAAAACAACAAGAAAATCAGAAATAATATTTAATTCATTAGAAAAAGATCTTATTAAATGATGATTAAAACTGTCAATTGTTAATACTTGAAAAAAAGAGAAATTATGAAGAAGTTTTTGTAGTATTTTTTTTGATTTTAATTGAATACCGCTGTAATCTAATGCTGATTCTCTTTCAACAGATTTAAGAATATCTGAAGGCCTAGTTGTTGACGTTTTTTTGGAAAACTCACTCAACGAAATTAAAATCCGNCTTTTCATTTCTTCACAGGCCTTATTAGTNAAGGTTAGTGCTAAAATTTTTTTGAAAGAATCCTCATTTCTATCGGCTAAAACTTTTTGCAAATAGGTCTTAGCTAGTGTAAACGTTTTGCCAGATCCCGCCGAAGCGCTGTATATTTCAAAATTAGGTTTCAATAAAATAATTTGTATGTTTATAAAATTACAGGATTATTAACTAATTTTGCAATAATAAATTATTACATATGAGTTTTGAATTACCTGAACTAAAATATTCATTTGACGCGCTAGAGCCACATATAGATGCCCGAACAATGCAAATTCACCATGGAAAACATCATGCTGGATATACAAGTAAGCTGAATGCCGCAATTGAAGGCACTGAGTTAGAGGGTAAAAATATTGAAAGTTTGCTTAGCGAATTAGATCTCTCCAACACTGCTGTAAGAAATAATGGTGGAGGATATTACAACCACTGTTTATTTTGGGACATAATGGGTCCTAATGGCGGTGGCTCTCCGTCTGGAAAAATCCATGATGCTATTTTAAATTCTTTTGGTTCTTTTGAAAGTTTCAAAGCGAAGTTTTCCACTGCTGCTGGAACCAGGTTCGGATCTGGATGGGCTTGGCTTTGCACTAAAAAAGACGGTTCGTTAGAGATATGTTCTTCGGCTAATCAGGACAATCCCTTAATGCGTGGAATAGGTTGTGATGGCCAACCAATCATGGGTATAGATGTTTGGGAGCACGCTTACTATTTAAACTATCAAAATAGAAGACCTGATTACGTTGAAGCTTTTTTTAATGTAGTTGATTGGCATAAAGTAGAGGAGAATTTTGATAAAGCAAAGGTCTAATAAGCCCTATTACTTGAGCCTTCATAATAGTTGATAAAAGCTTGGTTAACGACTTTATTTCCCCCTGGTGTAGGATAATCTCCTGAAAAATACCANTCTCCCAAATTATCTGGACAGGCTATGTGTAGATTTTTAATCGATTGAAAAACAACTTCTACATCAGCATTAATGTCCTTTTCTTTTAACATTGAGGAAATTTTAGCGCTGATCTCTTGATCTGTATAGGGTTCATATATTTCCTTTACGACATTTTTGATGTTATTAACATTTTTTTTGTTTTCGTTAATACACTTTTTGTAAACCTTAACTATTTTATTTTCTTTTTTTTCTGACTTAATTAATTCGATTGCTGCTCTGAATGCTATTAAATCCGTCATTTTGGCCATATCAATTCCGTAACAATCAGGATATCTAATTTGGGGAGCACTTGAAACAATAATTATTTTCTTTGGAGAAAGTCTATCAAGCATTTTTATGATGCTTTTTTGTAAGGTTGTCCCTCTAACAATACTATCGTCTATAATTACCAACTTGTCTGTTTTTTTGATAGAACCGTAAGTGACATCATACACGTGCTTCACAAGTTCGTCTCTACTCAAGTCATCGGTAATAAAAGTCCTAAGCTTCGCATCTTTAATAGCAACTTTTTCTATTCTAGGCCTCTGGCTTAAAAGCTCTCTTAGCTTTTCTTTAGAAATTTTTTTTCCCTCATTTAAGATTTTTTTCTCTGCATCTTTGTTCATATAATCCTGAGCTTTTTGTACCATTCCGTAAAAGGAAACCTCCGCTGTGTTAGGTATGTATGAAAAAACTGTATCCTCTAGGTTGTCGTCAATTGCTTTCAAGATCTGAGGAAATAAAAGGCTCCCTAACTGTTTTCTTTCATTGTAAATTTCTTTATCACTTCCTCTGGAGAAATATATTCTTTCAAAAGAACATGATTTTTTTTCTACTGGCTTAATTATATTTTTAATTTGAATTTTTCCACTCTTTTTAATCACCAAACAGTCACCTGGATTAACTTCTCGTATTTCTTCAAAAGGAGTATTAAAAACTGTTTGAATAACGGGCCTTTCAGATGCTACAACAACCACTTCATCATCTGCATAATAAAAAGCTGGTCTTATACCGGCTGGATCGCGAATAACAAAAGCATCACCATGGCCAATCATTCCTCCAATAGTAAATCCACCATCCCAATCTCTGGAAGCTTTCTTTAAAATTCTAGGAATATTTAGAGCTTCTTCAATTATAGGGGAGGCATCAATTTTTGAGATATTTTTCTTTTTTAATTTCTTGTAAATTTTTGAAACCTCATTATCAAGGAAGTGTCCTATTTTTTCCATCACAGTTACAGTATCTGACATTTCTTTTGGGTGCTGGCCTAAGTGAACCAAGTTTTCAAAAAGCTCTTTATTATTGGTCATGTTAAAATTGCCTGCAACAATTAAGTTTCTGTGCATCCAGTTGTTCTGTCTAAGAAATGGGTGAACCGCATCAACACTATTCTTTCCAAACGTTCCATACCTTACATGTCCCAAAAATAATTCCGATACGTGTGGGGTTTTTTCTTTTAAAATATCCATTGAAAAATCTGGGTTTTTTTGGATCTCGTCATTCACTATTTGATTGGATGAATTAAATATCTCTTGAATAGGATTTTGGCTTGCAGACCTTTGTCGATGCATAAATCTCTGGCCCGGATTCATATTTAATTTTACACTTGCAAAGCCAGCTCCATCCTGTCCTCTGTTGTGTTGTTTTTCAAGCATTAAATAAAGCTTGTTAAGTCCATAAGTATGGGTGCCATATTTTTTTCTATAAAACTCAAGGGGTTTAAGTAGCCTTATTAAAGCTAGCCCGCATTCATGATTTATGTGGTCGCTCATTGTTTAAAGAAACAAAATAACGAAATAGTTATTAAAGTTATGTTAAATAAGATTTGAAAATTTTAAGTCTTCTATTTAAAGTTTCTCTATCTAATTTTCTCAAACCCTCTATTCCAAAGCTTTCAACACAAAATGAGGCTGTCAGAGTTCCATAAAGCATCGCTTCCTTTATTTCCTCGAAACCTATTTTATTTTTTGTTGATAAGAGGCCTGCTATTCCTCCTGCAAATGAATCCCCAGCTCCAGTTGGGTCAATTAAAGATGTAACGGGAAAAGCTGGAAGTAAATAGTTGTTTTTGCCGTCAAAATAGATAGAGCCATGTTCACCCTTTTTTATAATAACTTTAGAAGGGCCTGTTTTAAGTATTTTTTCAGCAGCCCTGTAAATATTTTTTTCACCGGTTAATTGTTCTGCCTCTTCGTCGTTAATTATAATTAAATTAACTTTTTTAACAACTGATAAAAGCTCATTTAAAGTATTTTCCATCCAAAAGTTCATTGTATCCATTATTATAAATTTATTTGGATTTATAGTTTGTTTTATAACCTTCAGTTGGACTGCAGGATGAAGATTTCCTAACAAAACGATTTCTGAGGAGGAATAATCTAAATTTAAAATCGGATTAAACTTTTCTAAGACATTTAGTTTCGTATCTAAAGTGTCTCTACTTATCATGTTTTCATGATATCTACCTTTCCAATAAAAAGTCTTTCCTCCAATTACTGTTTCAATCATTTCAGTATTTATTCCCCTGTCATTGAGATATTTTATTTCTTTATTCGGGAAGTCTTCTCCAACAATTGAAACGATAGCTAAGTTTTGGGTAAAAAGGCTTGAGGCAATGGAAATATATGTGCCAGCACCTCCAATTACCTTTCCAGAGCTTCCTGCTGGTGTTTCAATTTCGTCAAATGCTACCGTTCCGGTTATTAATACTTTTTTCATAATTCAAATCTTCTATTAAATTTTGTCTTTTACTTGCTTGAACAGCTAAAAAGTCACATCTTTCATTCCCTTTGTTGTTATTGTGCCCTTTTATCCAAAAAAATTTGACTTTGTGTTTGCTGTAAATTTTTAAGAAACGTGACCAAAGGTCTGAGTTTTTTTTGTTTTTAAACCCTTTTTTTTCCCAATTATATACCCATTTTTTTTCAACCGAATCAGAAACGTATCTTGAATCCG
Source organism: Flavobacteriales bacterium (assembly GCA_002705485.1). GTDB lineage: Bacteria > Bacteroidota > Bacteroidia > Flavobacteriales > Flavobacteriaceae > MAG-121220-bin8. The sequence continues at coordinate 9,040 of PAGT01000048.1, forward strand.
TATAAACATGTACTAACTGGTTTTCTTTTTTAATTTTTTCTAGAGCAACTATAACCGCCAATAGTTCCATTCTGTTATTGGTTGTTTTTCTGTATCCTTCAGAAAGCTCTTTATAGTATGTTGTCCCATATTTCTGCATTACAATTCCATATCCACCAGGTCCTGGGTTTCCTCTTGAGGAACCATCTGTATGGACTACGATATCAGGATTGTGCATCTAAGATTTTTTTTATAATTATTGGATAGTGTTTATGTTCTAATTTTAAAATTTGTTTTGACAATTCGTTTGGGTTTGAGGTTTCAATTTCTAAAGATTTCTGAAATATAATATCTCCTTCGTCATATTCTTCGTTTATATAATGTATAGTAAAGCCTGATCTTTTTTCATTGTTTCTAATAACTTCGTCATGAACATTTATTCCATACATACCTTTGCCTCCATATTTAGGCAAAAGGGATGGATGGATGTTTATTATTTTATTTTTAAAGCTTTCTACAATTTTTAATGGAACTTTCCATAAAAAGCCTGCAAGAACTATTAGATTTATATTTGATTTTATAAGTTTTCTCAAAAACTCTGGTGACTCAAAAATGGTTTTATCTATGATCATAGTTTTTACTTTATGTTTATCGGCCTTTTTTAAAACAGGCGCTGTCTTATTGTTGCAAATTAAAAATGATATTTCAGGGTCTTCTGAATTTTTAAAAAATTCACATAAAGCTTGAAAGCTAGAACCTGAACCAGATGCAAATACTACGATTTTTTTTTTTTTCAACTTTTAAGTGATAAACTAAACACAAAAATAAAAGAATTCTTTTTCAGTGTTCAACTAATCTTATTATTCTTTTATTTAATTTTTCTAAAAAAGAGCTTATATAATATAAAGTTTTTTATTTTTGTCTGAACTTTAAACCAAAAGAACTATGTCAGATATTTCATCACGTGTTAATGCGATCATTGTTGATAAACTTGGGGTCGACGAAAATGAAGTTGTTGCTAATGCTAGTTTTACTAATGATCTTGGCGCTGATTCCCTTGATACGGTCGAACTTATCATGGAATTCGAAAGAGAATTTGATATTCAAATACCGGACGATCAGGCAGAAAAAATAGCCACAGTCGGTCAAGCCATTCAGTACATAGAAAGCTCCAAATAACTATAAATCTATGAGCCTTAAGCGAGTCGTCGTTACTGGTTTAGGGGCATTAACCCCAATTGGCAATACTGTTAATCAGTATTGGAATGGGCTAATTAGTGGGGTCAGCGGAGCTGCACCAATAACGTATTTTGATTCCAGCGAGTTCAAGACTAAGTTTGCTTGTGAATTGAAAGGTTTTGACCCAGAACAGTTCATGGACAGAAAGCTTGCTAGGAAAATGGATAGGTTTGCACAGTATGCAATAGTATCCTCAGATGAAGCATTAGCAGACTCAAATCTTAACATTAATGACAATAACAGGGATCGAATTGGGGTAATTTGGGGAGCAGGAATTGGAGGGTTAGAAACTTTCCAAAATGAAGTTCTTGGCTTTGCTGAGGGCAATGGAACGCCCAGGTTTAACCCTTTTATGATTCCTAAAATGATTCCCGATATCGCCCCAGGGATTATATCCATTAGAAATGGGTTGAAAGGCCCTAATTTTGCAACTGTTTCTGCCTGTGCTTCATCTGCCAATGCGATAATTGACGGCTTAAACTATATTCGCCTGGGTTATGCTGATGTAATAGTTTCTGGTGGTTCTGAAGCGGGTGTCTCTATTTCAGGAATTGGAGGTTTTAATGCTTTACACGCGCTTTCTACAAGAAATGATAATCCTAAAACCGCCTCAAGACCTTTTGACAAAGGAAGAGATGGTTTTGTTTTAGGAGAAGGTGGTGGATGTTTAATCTTAGAAGAACTCGAACACGCTATAGACCGTAATGCGAAAATTTATGCCGAGCTAGTTGGAGGTAGTCTTTCTGCTGACGCCCATCACATGACAGCTCCTCTCCCTGATGGTTCTGGCGCAATAAAAGTGATGGAAAATTGTATAAATGA
>PAGT01000049.1 GCA_002705485.1 Flavobacteriales bacterium
TACTTCTTGCAGTTATGGTTTGTCCATTTAACGCAGTGAGTTTTGCTTTTCCATATCCTGATTTTAAGGCACTCGCAACATCACTTGCCATTAGTTTTCCAGAAACAACGTGGTAAGTTAAAATATTTGTCAATGCTTTTACATTTTCAGGTTTTAGAAGATTTCCTAAAGTTTCAGAATCTATTTTTGCAAATGCATCATTGTTTGGAGCAAATACAGTAAATGGACCTTCACCAGAAAGTGCACCAACTAAATCTGCTGCTTTTAATGCAGTTACTAAAGTTGAAAAATCTTTGTTTGATACAGCTGCTTCAACTATCGTTTGAGAGTAAACTCCTAAAGTGAATGAAAAAGCAACAAATGATAATATAATTTTTTTCATAATATTTATTTAGATACAGACATTAACAATATCTGTGCCAGAAAGATGTAAATGAATTTATTAACATTGATTTAATATTAATCTACTTAAGAGTAACAGAAGTTGCTGAATTAAAAGCAGAGAAGATATGCCTTGGGTTCAATAAGGGTACTCCCCTAAATAATTTCCAGCCGGGTAATATCTTGCAACCACATAAACTTTACCATTTTTTGAAACTGCTGATGCTATCCCAACTTCTTTTGTGTCTTTCCAAACCATTTGTGTGTAATGTCCTATTTTCGGTCCAATGCGGTTACGTTTAATTTTTGAATACTTATAATCTTTGATCTCATTATACCAACCCATTGAAGCATCAGAAAGGGGGGTGTCTGAATAAATATATGTTTTAAGCTTGTTATGTATTTCATACTCAAAAAACATAGCTAAGTTTTCTCCATTTCGCGTATCGCTGTGCTTATAATTATTGGTTCTAGCAATTTGTTTAGCATATTTTAGGGCCTGATCTTCAAGCTTTTTAGACCACGCAAGTGGTGCAACGCCAACTTCTTTCCTAGCATCATTATGGACTTGTAATGCGCTTAATTTATCCTTATCAAGTTGACCAAGAACTAGGGTTGGAAATAATAAAAATAGCAAAGCTTTAAGCATATTTAAATATAACAATTATCTAAACCTTAACATTTTAACTCCTTTTCCATTTTTAATTTTTACTCGTCAGTTGCTCTGTCGTATCGTTGTTTTTGTTTCCTCTTTTGTACACTATATTTTGGGATATTAAAGTATATGAATTACACTCTTTTTATAGTAATTATATCTGTTGTGGGAATATTATAGGTATTATTTACTCTCTCGTTTACTTTCCAATACAGAAATTAGCAAAAATATTTCCTAATATATCATCGTTTGTTACCTCTCCGGTAATTTCTCCAATAGAGTCAATACATTTTCTGATGTCAATTGATAATAAGTCTGTTGAAAGATTGTTGTCAATTCCTATTTCAACATTAATCAAAGAGCTCAAAGCATTCTTTAATGCGTTCAAGTGCCTAGAATTACTTACAACTGTATTTGTGTGTGTGTTAATAATATTAATATTTGATATCAATTTATCTTTTATTATTTCAACTGAGCTTACGTCGAGAGCTGATATTTCAATAATATTCATTTTTCTAATATTTTTCAAAAGCTCCGGTTTTTTAGTTTTCAAATCAATTTTGTTTCTTACTAACATAAGTGTAAGATCTTTTCTGTTAAAATCTGCAACAGTTTTTTTTATTTCTAGTTCGTCAATATCATTAATATCAAATAAGTAGATTAAAATATTTGCTTTACTAATTTGCTCTTGTGTTTTTTCGATTCCTTTGGTTTCTATTATATCATCAGTTTCTCTAAGCCCAGCTGTATCTATAAATCTAAATTTTACACCATTAATATTTATTGAATTTTCAATACTGTCTCTTGTTGTTCCAGGAATATCTGATACAATTGCCTTGTCATCTTTAGCTAAAGCATTCATAAGAGATGATTTACCGGAATTTGGTTTTCCAACAATAGCTACAGAAATACCATTTTTTAAAACATTTCCCGACTTGAAAGAGTCAATCAATAATTTGAGCTCTGATTTTATTTTTTTTATTAGAGAATTAAATTTTTTTCTGTCAGCAAACTCTACATCCTCCTCGCTAAAATCAAGTTCAAGTTCAATAAGAGATACAAAGTCTAATAATTCTTTTCTCAGTTCTTTCAAATCAGAAGAAAATCCTTTTTTCATCTGTTGGATAGCTAGTCTGTGAGCTCCTTCATTTTCAGAACTAATTAAATCAGCAACTGCCTCAGCTTGATTTAGATCCATCTTACCATTTAAGAATGCCCTTAATGTAAATTCCCCAGGGTTAGCAACTCGAGCTCCATTTTGAATATAGAGATCAATTATTTCTTGTTGTATATAGCTTGATCCATGACATGATATTTCGATGGTATCTTCACCAGTGTAGGAGTGAGGTGTCTTAAAAACCGTAAGTAAAACTTCATCGATCACATTTTTACCATCTTTTATCTTACCAAGATGTACAGTATGTGATTTTAAATCAGAAATTTTTTTCTTTTTCCTACTAAAAAATAACTTTTCAGAAATAGAAACTGCATTTTTTCCAGATATTCTTATGATTGAGATTGCACCGATTCCTGGGGGGGTAGCCAAAGCAATTATTGTTTCAGGATTAATCATTTAATGTCTTTTTTATAGGTACATCTTTTTTTGTGCAAAATATTCTTGTAATTTTTCCAAAAAGCCTGAATTGATTTATTTTCAATTAGCTCTGGGTTTGTTTCAACTTCGGTAATTCCTCTTCTATTAAACATTGTTTGAAGATCATTGAATAAAATTGCAGTTACCCCTTTATTTTGATAATCAGGATGAACTCCAATTAAATATAATGAAGCTCTTGAATTAAATCTTTGCGCCATTAAAATTCTAAGAAAACCAAAAGGAAACAACTTTCCGTTTAATTTTTTTAACGCTCTTGAAAATGAAGGCATTGTGATAGCGAACGCAACTAATTTTCCATCTTTATCGATAACACTTTTTATAAAATCAGGGTGAATATATCTCAAATATCTCTCCTTATAATGATCAATCTGATATTTTTGAATTGGGACAAAGCTTTGTAAATTATTATAAGTTTTGTTTAATAAATCAAACATTTCATCGATGTAAGGTAAAATATCTTTTGTTCGCTTAAAGTTCAACGGTTTAAGTCTATATCTTTTCATTATTAGATCAGAAAACTTTTTTACTTTTTCAGGAGCTTCTTTTTCTGAGAAAATTTGAATTTTGTATTCAACCCATTCAGCTTGTTTTACCATTCCAATCTTTTCTAAATGAATTTTTTGGTATGGGTTGTGATACCACGTAATCATGGTGTTAAGTTCATCAAAACCAAAAGTTAATAAACCAGCCTTGTCCATATTAGAAAAACCAACAGGACCTTCAACATAAGATAAATTTCTTTTTTCTCCGAACTTTATAACTTCGTCGAGGAGCTTTTTAGACACCTCTAAATCATTAATTACATCATACCAACCAAATCTGACTTTCCTTTTTTTTTGTTCTTTTACCTCAATCCAATTAACAATTGCAGCGATTCTTCCAACTAGTTTATTGTTTTTAAAAGCTAGAAAAAAAGCAGCATCAGCATTTTTAAAAACAGGGTTCTTTTTTTTATCCATCATTTCTAATTCTTCATTAATGATAGGGGAAACCCAATATTTTGAGTTTTTATAAAGTTTGTTTGGAAAGTTTACAAATTTTTTAAAATCACTTTGAGAAGTTGCCTTTTTTACAGTTATCATTTGTTTTTCTTTTTACTCTTTCTCAAAGATTTTTTTTCTTGTTTGTTTGCTTTTTTTTGATTCTTGGATGACTGTTTTTGTGATTTTTTTTCGTTTTTATTATTCTTTTTTAAAAGCTTTTTATCTTGTTTTTGTTTTTTCTTAAGTTCCTTGTCAACAGGGGGGATGTCTCGGTGCCAATCAAGTCTTGTTGAGAATCCAGCACTTAAGTATAACTTATTTGGAGTGTCCTTGAAATTTGTACCAAAACTTGCATCAAACTGATAGTTTTTTGAAAATAAATATGCCAAACCAGCTTTTAAAAAACCATCACTATAAATATCGTTTTTGAAGAGCTCAAGTTCAACCATGGACGACCATCTTGGGTTGGTAAAATTGTGTGTTAGAGTTGTAATTGTATTAATCGTTGTATTGTCCGTTCCTATTCTGTCATAAATAAAATTATTAACTAAAACCCATTTACCAACAAAATGGTGTTGAGTAATTAAGTTTCCCTTGATGCTAATAGCCTCCTCAATAGTTTCGAAACTAGTTCCAGATTTTATATGAGTAAATGGATCATTGTAAAAATAAGAGTCGTCAGGGATATAATTGGCACCAGCATAAACAGAAACGGCAGGAATTAAATCAATCCATCTAACTTTATTATTTTTATCCCAACTGTAAAGGTTAGTTCCATGCCATTTTTCATTTTTATATGGATCATAAACGAGATATTTAAAACCTAAAGTTTGTTTGTTTAAAAAACTATTTTTAAGCTTAGTCGTAGTATTTCCATTTAAATTATTCACACTTTTATTTTGATTGTATGAACCATTTACAATCAATTCTAATTTTTCAAGCAACAAACCATATCTAATTGTATAAACAAGCTCTGTTTCCTTTACATAAGAGAAATTAAGCGTTTTATGACTTAAATCTGTAAAATTAGTGCCTAATTCAAATTGTAATACATTTTTGCCTACGGCAAAAGCTCCCTGAGAGATTCCAGGTCGATTTGAATTGATAACATCAGTGTATTGTGCGAATACTGAAAAATTACTAATTAGAATAAACACACTAAATAAGAGATTTTTCATTTACGATAAATGATAAAGATAATTATTATTACTCATTAATGTAAAGCATAATTTTGTTTCATTAGTTGTATTTTTACACTAATCAATTATAAAATATGATCACTATTTTTAAAATTATAATATTTTTTCTGATCCTTAGATTAGTTTTAAAGCTTTTGAGTCCTTTTATATTGAAGTATTTTTTAAGAAGAGTTGAAAAAAAAATGAACAATAATTTTAGAAGTTTTCAAAGGGGTAATATTTCTAAGAAAAAAGAAAAAAATAAGGAAAAACCTAATGATGATGTAGGAGAATATATAGACTTTGAGGAAGTTGATTAATATGCGTAAATATTTAAAAAATATATATCCCCATTTTTTATGTTTTGCTTTTTTAGCAGGTTTATCATTAACTTACTTTTATCCTGTATTAAATAACAAATCAATTGATCAGTCTGATATTTCTCAGTTCAGGGGAATGGCAAAAAAAGTTATTGATCACAGAAAAACATATAATGAAGAACCTTATTGGTTGGATAATGCTTTTTTAGGCATGCCGTCATACCAAGTAAGCGTGAAATACCCATTTGATTTTTTGGGATATATTGATCAAACAATTAGATTTCTTCCAAGACCAGCTGACTATTTATTCCTTTACATGTTTTCTTTCTATATCTTAATCATTTTTCTAAATTATAATTGGCGGTATGCGCTATTTGGATCTATAGCTTTTGGTTTTTCAACATACATGATCATTATTTTAGGGGTTGGACACAATACAAAGGCTTTAGCTCTAGGTTATCTTCCCTTAGTTGTATTAGGAACCATGTTAATTTTTAACAAGAAATATCTTAAAGGCTTTCTAATAAAATCACTTGCACTAGGACTTCAAATTCATGCAAATCATTACCAAATGACCTATTATACACTTATTTTAATTGGTATAATGTTTCTGGTTTATCTTTATGAGTATAATAAGAAAAATGATCTAAAGGAATTTGTTAATATATTTTTGGTCTTATTTTCTAGTTTTGTTCTCGCATTATTATTGAATGCAACTCCATTGTTAGCGACTAGAGAATATTCGGAGTTCAGTACTAGAAGTAAAAGCGAAATCACCATAAATCCTGATGGATCAGACAAGGAGAAATCATCAGGCCTTTCAAAAGAATACATAACTGAGTACAGTTATGGAATTTTAGAAAGTTTTAATCTATTGATACCAAGATTTATGGGAGGATCAAGTTCGAATCTTGTTAGAGAAGACTCGAAATTAATGGACTTCATTAAGTCATTGGATCCAAATCAAGCTCAACAAGTTTATCAATATTCAAGAACCTATTGGGGAAATCAACCAATAGTAGCTGCCCCAGCGTACGTAGGTGCCTCTATTTTATTCATTTTTTTTCTTTCAATTTTTCTCGTTAAAAATGTAAATATGCGCTGGATTTCAATTTCAATTATGGTTTCTTTAATTCTTTCCTGGGGAAAAAATTTTGATTTCTTAACTTCTGCTATGATTGATTTTTTTCCGTTTTATGATAAATTTAGAGCTGTATCCTCTATTCAAGTTCTTTTGGAATTTTGTATTCCTCTGTTAGCTGTCATTGGAATTAGCATGTTTTTTTCTAATAAAGTTCAATTTAAATTAAAAAAGAAATCTCTTTTAAAAACTTCATTAATATTTATTCCTTTATTAATCATCTATTTTTTTGGTGACTTAATGTTTAGTTTTAAAGGACAGTATGAAATTTTTTCTGGCTATCCTGAAATTTTAAATTTGTTAATAGAGGAGAGAAAATATCTTCTTAAATCAGATACCTTGAGATCAATGTTAATAATTTTAGCTCTTTCATCCGTATTGTTTATTTATTTAAAAAATATAATCAATAAAAATATTGCTATTTATATAATTTTTGGACTTGTGATTATTGATTTATGGGGAGTAGATAGAAGACATGTGAACTCAGAACAATTTATATCAAAAACCAAAGTAAATTCTCCCTTTTCTCAAACGAATGCTGACAGGCTTATTTTACAAGACGATTCAGACTTTAGAGTTTATGAACCTCAAGGTGGATTTTCAAATGCAAGGACCTCTTTTTTTCATAACTCTATTTCAGGCTATCATGCGGCTAAACCAAAAAAAATTCAAGATATATATGAATTTTACATTTCAAAAAACAATATGCCTATCATGAGCATGCTCAATGTGAAATATTTTATAAGAAATGACCCTAATAATCCCGCTGGAGTTACTAGAAATCCAAATAATTTAGGAAATGCATGGTTTGTTAATGAAATTAAAAACGTTGAAAATTCAAATCAAGAACTTTTAGATTTGGATAAAGTAAATCTAAAAAATACAGCCATAACACAACAATTACCTAATAAAAGATATCCAATTGATAACTCCAGTTCTATTAATTTAGTAAAAAGAAAATCCAATCATCTAGTTTATAAAGTAAAGTCTAATTATGAACAATTTGTTGTATTCTCTGAGGCTTTTTATAAAAATGGATGGAAGTCTACAATCAACTCAAAAATAATAGACCATTACAGAGTTAATTATCTTTTAAGAGGAATGGAAGTTCCCAAAGGTGAGTATGAAATCCATTTTAAATTTGAGCCTCAAGTGATTAACCAGGGATCCATTATTAGGATACTTGCCTATATTATTTTTATAATTGTTTTGGTATATTATTTAAAAAAAATAATCTATGTACAAAAAAACTCCAAAACGTAGATACGACAACACTTTAAAGATGTTGAAAACTCTTGTCAATCCGGGAGCTACAATATTCGATTTAGGAGTTCAAAACCCCTTTTCTGCTATAATGCTGGACAATGGGTTTAATGTCATAAATTCTAAAGGAGAAGATCTTGACATTAACTATAAAATAAACATCCCAAAAGAAGTTGATATGGTGACGGGTTTTGAAATTATTGAACATTTGGTGAGTCCATATCCACTTTTAAAAAATATCCAATGTAATAGGATTTTTTTGACCGTTCCATTAAGACTTTGGTTTTCAAGCGCCTACCGAAGTAAAACTGATGTTTTTGATCGACACTATCATGAATTTGAATCATGGCAGTTTGACTGGTTATTAGAAAAATCTGGATGGAAAGTAATTAAAAAAGAATTTTGGAAAAATCCATCTTATAAAATTGGATTTAGACCATTNCTAAGAAATTTTACCAATAGATATTATGCAGTTTATGCTGAAAGATCAAAAGAAGCNTATACTAATTANTATCGAGGNACTTTAAACCTTTAANAAGATTCATGAAAATAGGGATGATTTTGGATCACANTTTTCCTCACGATCCTCGNGTTAAAAATGAAGCAGAAGCATTAATAAAAAATGGTAAACAAGTTTATTTGTTTTGCCTATCATTTGACAGGAGTTTTAAAAAAAATGAAATAATTGAGGGAATCAACATTTGTAGATATTATTGCTCCTGGATTACTTATAAATTTTCTGCCTTGGCATATACTTTTCCTTTCTATAAATGGATAATGTCAAAAAAAATAAAAAACTTCATAAAAAAAAATCATATCGAGGTTTTACATATTCATGATATTCAAATAGCAAGTTCAGTTTTTTTGGCAAATAAAACTTTTAATTTAGAAGTAGTTTTAGATTTACATGAAAATAGACCTGAAATAATGAAAGAATATAAGCATGTTAAATCTNTTATTGGTNAAATGCTTATTAAGCCAATTAACTGGAAAAAAGCTGAAGAAAAATTTTCNAAACAATCCAAAAANGTAGTAGTNGTTACCGAANTAGCCAAAGATGAATTAATAACCCGGACNGGTTTGAAAAAAGAAAANCTTGTTGTATTTCCCAATACTGTTTCACAAGNATTTTACACAGATTATAAAATTGATNANAATATAATTAACAAATATTCAGATTTATTTGTCTTACTCTACCTTGGAAATACATCCAAAAGNAGAGGAATAGACTTGGTTTTAGACAGTATNCCGGAGATCATAAAAGAAATAAAAAACTTCAAATTTGTTGTTGTTGGTTCAAGTTCATATGATAAAATAATTAAAGAAAAGGTTAAAAAATTAGGTATTTCTAATTTTGTTGATCTTGAAGGCTGGAAAGATGAAAATTTATTTCAGTCATATATTAAATCCTCAAAAATAGGAGTTTCTCCATTAGTCTCAAACATTCATCATGATACAACCTACGCCAACAAAATATTTCAATATATTTCATTAGCCTGTCCNGTANTATGTAGCGATGTAANNGCTCAAGATGAACTTATANATAAGTATAATTTNGGTCTCTCATTTCAGNCAGGAAATCGAGANGACTTTATTAAAAAAGTTTNTNTGTTCTATAGAGACCTTGAATTAAGANANAGTTTACAAAAAAACTGTTTAAATGCTATTTTAAATCATTTAAATAATAGTATTGTAAGTAAAAATTTGGTCAAGATTTATGAGAAAAAATAAGATTTTAATTATTTCATATTACTGGCCTCCCTCNGGNGGTTCTGGTGTTCAAAGATGGCTTAATTTCTCAAATCATTTNACTAAAATTGGATGGGATGTAACCGTTCTTACTGCTAAAAATCCTAACTATCCTATTACAGATAAATCCCTTTCTGGGGATATTAATAAATCAATAAAACAGTTATTTGTTCCAATTTTTGAGCCAACCGTGTTTTTTGATCAAAAAAAAACCGTATTAAATACAAATTCAAATGGAATAATAAAGAAGTTTATATATTGGATAAGAGCGAATCTTTTTTTTCCTGATTCTAGGTGCTTTTGGATTAAAAAAGCAACTAAAGTAGCCTCTGAATACATTACAAAAAAAAATATTGATTATTTAGTTACAACTGCTCCCCCTTTTAGTACTCACATAGTCGGTTTAAATTTAAAAAATAAACTCAAAATAAAATGGATTTCTGATTTTAGAGATCCGTGGTCAAATTTTTTTCAATTTAGACTACTTCCAATGTCAAAATCTACAATTAATAGACATAAGAAATTTGAAATTAAGTGTTTACAAAGTTCTGATTTAATAATTACCACAGCACCTTCTCTAACAAAACTATACTCACATACAAACCAGAATACAGTAACTATTACTAATGGATTTGAATCTTATATTGAAGGAATAAAATCTAAGAAGTTTTTAATTATTTATGCTGGTTTAATGAATAATATTCAGAATCCTGTAATGTTTTGGAAGGTTCTTTCAGATATTTGTTTAGAAAACTCAACTTTTAAAAATGATTTAGAGGTTAAAATGATAGGAACTTTTGGCAATGAAATTAAAAATAATTCATCTTTACTTAGCTTAAAATCCAAAATCAAATTTCTTAGCTACCTGGAAAAAAATAAACTTGATATTCAGTTGTCACAAGCTCATCTCCTAATTGTCTCATCTGTAAATCAAAGCAATAATCCAATTATTCCTGGAAAATTATTCTATTATTTTTCTTTTAAAACCAAAATATTAGCCTTTGAAAAACCCAACAATGATATATCTAAAATTTTAAATGAAACAAGTTCTGGTAAATCATTCGATTTTGATAATTATGAGGATTTAAAAAAACATATTATTAATTTGTATGATGAATATAAACTTGAAAAGAAGTATAATTTTAAAAACTATTGTGATAAATATAAATACTCTAATTTGTCCAAAAAATTAGATTTAATATTAAAATCAAATATTAATTGATGGGTATAGTAATCAAACAAACATCTAAAAATATTCTTACGATATCTATTGCTTTATTATTAGGTGGTGTAAACACTCTGTATTTTTATCCTGAATTTCTGAAAGATGAATATTATGGATTAGTTGTTTTTCTACTTGCTACTTCAAATCTTTTACAACCTATAATGTCCCTGGGAACACAACATACAATTATAAAATTTTATAGCTCATTTGATCATAAAAAAGAAAGAGATAGTTTTTTATCAACAATTGTATTCATTCCGTTGATTATTATTATTCCAATTTCATTATTTGTTAAAGAAGCTCATGATATAATTGGAGATTTTCTTTCATTACAAAACCCAATTATTGAGTCTTATGTTTGGATTATTTTTTTAGTAGCAATAGCAACTTCCTATTTTGAAGTCTTCTATGCTTGGTCAAGAGTTCATCTCAAATCTGTTTTTGGAAATATTTTAAAAGAGATCTATCCAAGACTTTCAGTATTTGTTCTACTTACTGCAGTTGGTTTAGGATATATTGATAAAAAGGATTTTGTTTGGTGGTTGACGGGTCTTTATTTTCTAAGACTAATACTGATGATTTTATATTCTTTATCTCTATATATACCTAAATTTTCATTTAAGTTAATTCATAATTTTCGTGAAGTGATTTTATATTCTTTATATATTTTGCTGGCAGGTTCAGCTGCGAGTTTGTTAATAGATATTGATAAATATATGATTCCTCAAAAACAAGCTATATCTCAGACAGCATATTATGCAGTGGGTGTATTTATTGCAACAGTTGTTGAAATACCCGGTAGAGCAATGTTTCAAATCTTAAACCCAATGGTAGCCAAAGCATTAAATAAAAAAAATTTTAAAGAATTAGATAGTCTTTACAGAAAAAGCTCAAAAAATCTTTTAATCATTTGTGGCTTCTTCTTTCTTCTTATCAACTTGAATATTGATTCATTCTACCAACTCATGAACAATGAGTTATACTCCGGTGCCACTTTTGTTGTATTTATTATTTCAAGTGCTAAATTAATTCAAATGAGTTTTGGATGTGGCCCCGCAATTTTAGCCACCTCGAGTTTTTATAAAATAACTTTACCCTTTTCAGTCAGTATGGCAATCTCAGTATACTTCTTAAATGATTATTTAATTGATATTTATGGTATCAATGGTGCCGCTATTTCCACGTTATTAGTCATAGGGCTCTTTACTGTTGTTAAAGTATTTTACATCAAAAATAAATTACAAATCCAACCCTACAACANAGAAAGTTTAAAAATAATAATTTTAATATTTACTATTTTTCTGNTTGTTAAACAGGTGTCAATTACTNTAAACCCATTNATTGAAATATTTTTAAAAAGCATAATGATATTTACAATCTATTTTGTTTTAATATCGATATTTAAACTTTCTTCAGAGTTTAATAATGTGTTGAAATCATTTCTAAAAAAAATTAATTAGAGTTTGTTTTTTAGAAAATCAGTAAGTAAAGATTTTTTATTTTTAATNAGNNTTTCTGGTGNACCACAGAAAATTAATTTACCTCCATTTTCGCCTCCAAATGGACCTAAATCAATAATATGGTCAGAACATTTTATTAGTTCTATATTGTGCTCAACAACTATTATAGAATGACCATGTTCAATCAGTGAATTGAATGATCTTAATAATTTTTTGATATCGTGAAAATGTAAACCCGTTGTAGGTTCATCAAAAATAAAAAGTGTTTTATTTTTACGCATTCCTTTTACCAAAAAAGTTGCGAGTTTTATTCTTTGAGCTTCTCCTCCCGAGAGGGTAGAGGAGGACTGTCCAAGTTGAACATAGCCCATTCCTACATCTTTTAATGCCTGAATTTTTTTAATAATTTTTTTTTGATCAAATTTTGTAAAAAAATCAATTGCTTCATCAACAGTCATATTTAAGATATCATCAATATTTTTTCCTTCAAAAAATACGCGCAAGACTTCTTTTTTAAATCTTTTCCCTTTACAAGACTCACATTTTAAATTGACATCAGCCATAAACTGCATTTCAATCTTGACCGTACCTTCTCCTTTACATTCATCACATCTTCCTCCGTCAACATTAAATGAAAAGTGTTTTGATTTATAATTATTAACCTTTGATATTGTTTGTGAGGCAAATAGGTTCCTGATTTCATCATATGCTTTTAAATATGTGACTGGATTAGATCTAGATGACAAACCTATGGGGTTTTGGTCTACATACTCAATTTCATCAATTTCATCTATATTTCCTGTTAATTTATCGAACTGACCGGGCTTTTCTTTAAATATTCCTTTTATGTTTTGAAGACCAGGATATAAAATATTTTTTACTAAAGATGTCTTACCACTCCCAGAAACCCCAGTGACAACTGTTAAATTATTTAGGGGAAAATTTACAGATATGTTTTTTAAATTATTTTCTCTTGCACCATGTAACGTTATCCTTTTTGAAGATTTTTTTCTTTTTTTAGGCACTGATATTTTTTCTGATCCATTAATGTAGTTAGAAGTTAAACTTTTGGATTTTAAGATATCTTTCATTGAACCCTGGGCAACAATCTCACCTCCATTTGAACCAGCTTCTGGACCAATATCAATTATATAATCTGCTGATTTCATGATATCTTCATCATGTTCTACTACCAAAACAGTATTTCCTAAATTTTTTAAATCAATAAGTATCTGAATCAACTTTTCTGTATCTTTTGGATGCAAACCTACACTTGGTTCATCAAGTACATACATAGAACTAACAAGAGAACTTCCCAAAGAATTTGCTAAGTTTATTCTTTGAGACTCTCCCCCTGAAAGTGTTGATGACTTTCTGTTTAATGTCAAATAACCTAAACCTACATTTTTAATGAAACTAAGACGATTTTTTATTTCAGTTAAAATTCTTTCAGATATTAATTTCTCATTTTCATCCAGTTTTATTTCGCTAAAAAAAATATATAAATCGTCAATCGAGAGATTTACCAAATCAGCAATAGATTTCGAATTGATTTTAACATAATTGACTTCCTTTTTAAGTCTAGTACCTCCACAGGAATTACAATTTGTTTTTCCTCGATACCTTGACAACATAACCCTGTTTTGAATTTTATAACTTTTAGCTTGAATTTTTTTAAAAAAGTCATTGATTCCCCTGAAGTATTGGTTTCCACTCCAAATTAATTCTTTTTGTGTATTTGTCAATTCAAAGAATGGCTTATGAATTGGCATATCAAATTGATTGGAGTTTTTAATCAGTTCATTTTTATATTTTTTGAGTTTTTGTCCTCTCCATGGAGCAATAGCATCTTCATAAATCGAGAGTCCAGTATTAGGAATGACCAAATCAGGATCAATCCCAATTATATCACCATAACCACCGCAATTTGAACATGCCCCCAGCGGATTATTGAAACTAAAAAAATGTTCAATTGGTTCGGTAAATTTTATACCATCTTTTTCAAATTTATTATTGTATGTAAATTGTTTTTTAGTGTTTAGATTTTCTACTGATATTAAACCATTGCCCTCGAAAAAGGCTATTTCAATTGAATCTGCAACTCTTCTAAAGTAATCTTTATCGTTAATGTAAACGCTTCTATCAATTACCAAATCAAATTTTGAAAAACTATGGTTTCCAACCTCATCAATTCTGAATATTTTTTCATTTATTTTAATTCTGGCAAAACCTTGCTTCTTTAAGGTTTCCAGAGTTTCTGTTAAGTTGTCTTTTCCTTCAACACTTTTTGGACTCAAGATTAAGAACTTGTCTAATTCCTTGAATTTTTTGATTGTTTTTAATACAGAATCGACACTGTCTTTTTTTACTTCCGAATTAGACACAGGAGATATTGTTTTACCAATTCTAGAATACAGAAGCTTCAGGTACTCGTAAATTTCTGAGCTGGTACCTACAGTAGATCTTGGATTTGAATTGTTGACCTTCTGCTCAATAGCAATAGCGGGGGAAATTCCTGTAATTTTATCAACTTTAGGTTTATTAAGTTTTCCCAGAAACTGTCTTGCATATGAGGATAAACTTTCAATATATCTTCTTTGACCTTCTGCATAAAGTGTGTCAAATGCAAGAGTAGACTTACCAGAACCAGATAAACCTGTTATTACCACCAACTTATTTTTAGGTATATCAAGATTGATGTTTTTGAGGTTATGCATTTTAGCTCCTCTTATTTTTATTGATTTGTGAGTGATGGATGTATTCAAAACTTAAAAAAACAATCTGTAAATATAACTTATATAAACCTCTATATATTTAAAATTGAGTCCAATTTTATAATTTAATAGTATTTTATTAATTTAGTAACCAAAATAATGCCTATACGATAAGCCTACTTTGAATTTTTAGTGAAACTATATTAATTTAAACTTAGGTTATGGCAAATTTTTGTGATGATTCATATCTTTTGAATCAATTTAGTAGTGGTAATCCGTACTCATTTGAATCTTTATTTCTTAAACATAAGAAAAGGATATTCAATTATATTAATTCCAAAGTTGGTGATTCAGATATCTCCAATGATCTTTTACAGGAAACCTTTATCAAAGTTTTCAAAGTTTTAAAAACAGGAACTTATAATGAGCAAGGAAAATTCCTTTCTTGGGTTCTTAGAATTTCCCACAATTTGATAATGGATTATTTTAGAACTAAAAAAAGATCTAAAGTGGTTTTTGAAAAAGATCTCAATTTTATGATTTCAAACATTAATTGTGGTTTTGAAGACAATAGAGAAAAAATCATTTCAGATAAGACCCTAACAAATTTAATGTCCCAAATAATTGAAAAACTTCCCGATGAACAAAAAGAAATTGTCAAACTTAGATTTTTCCAAAATTTTAGTTTTAGAGAAATCGCAGAAATGAATAACATATCAATCAATACTGCGTTGGGTAGGGTTAGGTACTCCATTAAAAATTTGAGAAAACAAATGAATAAAACAAAATTTAGCAAAGAGTTACAAGAATCATATTAAGATCGGTTATGTTTTTTTAATTCTGATTTTCTTCCAATCTTTTTGGTTATAATGTCTTTTTTTATATCCCAGCCACGGGCAGGTGAAAACTTTCTTGCATACCAGATTATTTGTAAATGTAGTTTGTTCCACAAGTTTTTGGGAAATAATCTCTTCGCATCTTTCTCAGTAATTTTTACGTTTTTACCGTTGCTTAGTCCCCATCTGTACATTAATCTGTGAATATGAGTATCAACAGGAAAAGTTGGCATTCCGAATGCTTGAGCTAATACTACACTTGCAGTTTTATGTCCAACTGCTGGTAAGTTTTCCAAGTCTTCAAAATTTTGAGGAACTTTTCCATCATGTTTTTCTATTATGATCTTTGACAGTCCATAAATCCCTTTGGATTTCATGGGTGATAAGCCTACGGGCCTAATAATATTTCTAATTTCTTCGATACTAAGTTTTAACATATCGTAAGGGTTATCAGCTTTTTTAAAGAGTTTAGGGGTAACCTTGTTTACTCCAATATCAGTACTTTGAGCCGAAAGTAAAACAGCAATAAGTAAGGTGTATGGATCTTTATGGTCCAAGGGTATTGGTACCGTAGGAAAAAACTCTTCTAATTTTTTTATAATAAATTTTACTTTTTCTGATTTTTTCATATTATAATATTTAAATTTACAAAAAATGTAATCTAATGGCTTTACTTAAAATTGGTGATACAGTTCCTCCCTTTAATTGCTTTGATGATAAAGAAAATCTGATAACAGAAAAAGATTTAATTGGAAAAAAAACCATAATATTTTTCTATCCCAAAGCCAACACACCTGGATGTACTGCTCAAGCTTGTAATCTTTCTGAAAATTTTTCTAACCTAACTAATATGGGTTATTCAATTATTGGTGTAAGTGCTGATAAAATTGATTCTCAATCTAAGTTTTCGTCAAAATATGGTGGATTTCAATACCCTTTGCTTGCTGACACAGAAAAAAAAATAATAAATAGTTTTGGTGTTTGGGGAGCTAAAAAATTTAGAGGAAATGATTACATGGGTATAATTAGAACAACATTTATTATTGGTGAAGACTTAAAAATATTGAAGGTTATTGAAAAAGTTAAAACCAAAGATCACGCTAATCAAATTTTGCAAGATTGAGACTATTTATATCCGAATAGTTTTTTATTCTTAATAAGNTCAGTNACNTCNTGTGGNAACTTCATTTCCCAACCATTTTTTCCGTTTTTAATATCATTTAAAACTTCCGCAGAATAAATATCTAGTAATTTTTCATTATAGTTATTGATATCAGTTAGGATTTTATTGCTTTTAAAAAACTTATATAAGTTTTTCATTTTATTTGCGACCTGAACATTATCTGTCTTTACAATTGTCCCATTTTTTAGTTTCATCGGGTATAAAAACACTTTAAGATTTTTAACAAAAAGTTTTCCAAAGGCTTCCAGGATACCTCCTCGAAGATTGTCATAATATTTTTCGTCAAAAATTTCTATTAAATTATTAACCCCCATTGTTAAATAAACCTTATTTTCCGTATAATTAGAAAAATATTCGGCTAACTTGTAATATTCTTTGAAATTTGTAATCATTACTGTATAGCCAAGAGCGCATAATAATTTTGCCCGATCCATAAAATCTTTCTCATTAATATCTCCATTTCCATTTCCATTTGTAGAAATCAAATTTGATAAGGTGATTTCAAATAGGTTTATAAAATCATTTTCATTAAAACTTTTTTCTTTTGAGATCAGGTCCTTAGATTTAAGAAACATATCCTCATTCACAAGTGTCACAGGTCTGAAACTTCCTCTGATTGCAAGAATATTTTTTTTCCACAAAACTTTAGCAGGAAGTATATTGTTTCCTTCTGGTCCAAACATAACGGCTTTTGTCATACCATTTTTAACCAATTCTAAACTCATTAATCTATTATCAACATTATTAAACAAAGGGCCACTGAAGTTTATTGTATCAATTTCTATTGCATCCGGATCTAAATGGTCATAAAGATATTTTAAGAGCTTTCTTGGCTCATCATGTTTATAAAACGCTCCATAAATCAAATTAATACCCATCAAACCTAAAGCTTCTTGTTGGTTTTTTGCATCAAAAGAATGAAACCTAATATGAATATGGATTTCACTAAAATTATCATCAGGATCTGTTTGGAATCGCATTCCCATCCAACCGTGACCCTTATATTTTTTAGCAAAATCAATTGTTGCGACTGTATTAGCGTAAGTAAAAAACATTTTATTTGGATGCTTTTTTCTATCCATTCTACTAACTAATAAATTTATTTCATGGTCAAGCATTTTTTTTAACCTTGACTCAGAAACATATCCATCCTCATTTTGTCCGTAAATAGCATCACTGAAAGCTTTATCATATGCACTCATTGTTTTTGCAATAGTTCCAGAAGCCCCACCAGACCTAAAAAAGTGCCTAGCAACTTCTTGTCCAGCGCCTATTTCAGCAAATGTGCCATAAATATGTTCATTAAGGTTGATTCTTAAAGCTTTTGCTTTTATAGAAGGGATATTTTCGAAAGGTATGTCTCCTTTTATTGAAATTGACATTAAAAATAATTCTAAAAGCTAAGTTATAAGATTTTTATAAAGTATGTAATATATTTATAACAAAAATTAAACAGTTGAAAATAACTTTTTTNGGTACTGGNACNTCAACAGGNNTTCCTTTGTTAGGCAGTGATCANCCTGTTTGTAAAAGCTTGAACCCAAAAGATAAAAGATTAAGATCNTCGATATTACTTGAGTGGNANAAATTAAATTTAGTTATAGATACAGGTCCTGATTTTAGACAGCAAATGATTAATTGTGAATGTAAAAAAATAGACGCTGTGCTATATACACACGAACATTACGATCATATCTCAGGAATTGATGATTTAAGACCATTTTGTTTTAGACAAGGAAAAATACCGATTTATGCACACAAAAGAGTTTTAAATGCATTAAAAACTAAACACAAGTATATATTTGATAAAAACAACAGATATCAAGGAGCGCCTGATTTAGTAATTAATGAGATTTTTGAAAATCAAACTTTAAACTTATTCAATCACAAAATTATTCCTATTAGTTACTTACATGGTCAATTACAAGTTTTTGGTTTTAAATTTAACAATTTCGCCTATCTAACTGATTTGAAAACGATAAATCAAAATCAAGTTGACAAACTTAAAAATCTAGATTTATTAGTTTTGAATTGCATTAGAATAGAACCACATTTTTCTCACCTAAATTTAGAGGAAGCACTTAATTTAATAGATTTAATAAAACCTAAAAAAACTTATTTAACTCACATAAGCCATCTTTTGGGTTTTCATGATGAAGTAGAAAAAAATCTTCCTAAAAATGTTTTTTTATCATTTGATGGACTTAAAATCAAACTATGAGTTACTAATTAGCCATTTTAACATTGATTTGAAATTTTCTGGTGATACTCCGTGACCAGAGGGAAAATTTTCAAAATGAAAATCAATACCATTATTAGTTAGTAAATCTAATGACTCCTTTGCTTCCTTAAATGGCAAGACATCGTCGAATATTCCGTGAGAAAAATAAAATGAAACCGAATCTAAATTTTCTTTACTAATGTTAATGATTTTTTTATCAACACCTCCACTTAGAGAAACTATATTTTTGATTCCAATNGGANTTGTTAAAGCAATTGCATTACATAATATCGCACCTTGACTGAATCCTAGTAAAGTTGTCAANTGNGGATTGGTATTAAATTTTTTATGACATAAGCTNATANAGTTTCTAATCGAATCCCTTGCTCCAATGGCCATTTTAGTATCATAAACTTTNTTNCCAANATGATCAAAANCAATATCATACCATGCGAAGCCCATCCCNANATCGAGNGGNGCTCTNATCGAAACTACAGTATATTTCTTTGGGATATGNTCAGAAAATGAAAATAAATCNTTTTCATTACTTCCNTAACCATGTAACATTANNAGAAGTGGNGGTTTNTGATCANATAAATTTGATTTTCTAGAAACATAATGAAATGGTAATTCAATCATTCAAACAAATTTTACTTCCTACGATTGAACCGATTGCCTTTCCTTTGAGTTTGGTTCCAATAAAGGCACTGTTTTTTGATTTAGATTTTATNACAGTTTTATCCACAACATAACTATTGCTTGGTTGGAANATGGAAATATTTGCAAACTTTCCTATTTCTATTTCGCTTGATTCAATTTCAAACCTTTTTCTNCCTGATGTTAATATTTTGATTGTCATTTCTAATGAAAAAATATTTAACAATGCTCCAAAAAATGATTCAATTCCTATACTTCCGAAAAAGGCATTTTCAATATCCATTTTCTTATNATCTANATCCACAGGACAATGGTCACTAGTTACCATGTCTATTGTACCATCTTTAACTCCTTGGATTAAAGCTTTTCTATCCAAGTCAGTTCTGAGAGGAGGGAGGAGTTTGAAACGAGTGTCAAAATCTTTTAATTTATCTTCACAAAAAATTAAATTGTGAATAGCAACACTACAACTTATGTCTAACCCTCTATTTTTTGCTTGCCTGATTAAATCAACAGAATTCTTGCAAGAAATAGTTGGGACATGTAATTTTCCTTTTGTGTATTCCAATATTTTTATATCNCGGTTTAACTGAATTTCCTCACAGATAGCGGGCTGACCATTAATTCCATATGCTGTACTAATCAAACCTTCGTTCATAACACCATTTTTTGATAAAAANATNTCCATTGGAAAAGACATAACNAATCCATTGAATGTTTGGGAGTAAAGTAGAGCTGTTTTTAATAAATTNGGGTNGCTTATTGGTGTTTTATAGTCATAGAATGCAACAGCACCACCATTTTTCATATCCTTNAACTCNGCTAATGATTTTGACTCACTACCTANAGTAAACGCTCCAACTGGGTGAATATTTATTGTTAATTTATCAGAATTTGATTTTACAAATAAAATATCAGATTTACAATCTGAAACAGGGTTAGTATTAGGGTTTAAAAGTATGTCAGTAAAGCCACTTAAAGAAGCTATATTTCCTCCGTTTTCAATTGTTTCTCTTTCTTCATATCCAGGTTCGCCAAAACAGATGCTGCTGTCAAACCAACCTTTAGAAACGTGTAATCCTTTGATGTCAATGATTTTTGAATCATTTGATTCAATAGAATTAGAAATTTCTGTAATTAAACCATTAACAATTAAAATATCTTGATTTTTACCGTTGTATTTACTTTCGGCGTCTATAACTTTTGCAGATTTAAGAAGGATACTNTGCAATTAAGTTACTATTGATTTTCAAATATAAGCAATGTGTTAAGATTATAGAAATNTTTTTGAAAACTAAAATTTTTCAAAAACTCCAAGTCCAAATAATGCAAAATCATATTTTACAGGATCTTCTGGGTTTAAATCTCTTAGATTTCTATCAAGTTCTAATACTGCTTTATGATCATTTTGTTTTCTTTTTAAAAGGCCTAATTTTCTAGCAATATTTCCGCTATGAATGTCTAATGGACAAGATAACATGGAGGGTTTTATATTTTTCCAAATACCGAAATCAACACCTGATGAATCATTTCTAACCATCCATCTTAAAAACATATTAATTCTTTTACAAGCAGACCCTTTATATGGATCTGCTATATGTTTGGTGGTTCTTAAAGGATGAGTTCCGCTAAAAAAATTTTTTTTAAAACGATGAATAGTCAAATGCATATTTGTTTCGTTTTTCTCAGACTTGAAAACTGATTCAAGTCCACCTTGATTTGCATATATAGATCTAAGTGTCTTAATAAAATACCTTAAGTCAATTTCGTTAAATGTTCTGTGTTTAAAGTTAAGTCTGGAAATTTCATCATCTTTTGCATTCAAAATAAAATCGTGAGGGCTATTATCCAACAACTCCATCAAAAAGTATGAGTTCTTAATTATGGTTTTTCTCAAACCCCATGAAATAATTGAAGTCAAAAAGGCAGAAATTTCAATATCTTCTTTCTTTTGGAAAGAATGAGGAATTTGAATTGGATCAGTTTTTATAAATGACTGATTATTGTATTTATTTGATTTTTCATTCAAAAAAATTATAAGATCAGATTTACTTAGACCATTTCCCATCAATTAAACTAAGTTTTCTATCGGTCATTTCTGAAAGTTCTTTATTATGCGTTATTATAACCAGAGTCAAGTCCATTTTTTTTCTTAAATCAAAAAATAAATCATAAAGGTTTTTAGCGCTCTTGGTGTCTAGATTTCCACTAGGCTCATCTGCAAAAAGAATTTTAGGATTATTGATTAATGCTCTAGCAACTGCAACTCTTTGTTGTTCCCCACCGGAAAGTTCATTTGGTTTCTTTTTTTTAATATGGGTAATATTTAAAAGACTCATCAGTTCACTACATCTTTCATTAATATTTGATGTTTTATCTCCTTTGATCATTGCTGGAATACTTATATTTTCTTGTGCATTAAACTCTGGAAGAAGCTCGTGAAATTGAAATACAAACCCAAGTTGACTATTTCGAAAATTAGATATTTCATTTTCATTTAGTTTGTTGACTTCAATATTGTTTAAGATTAAACTGTAGTTTTTTGTATCGGGTTTGTCAAGTGTACCAAGAATATTTAAAAGTGTAGTCTTACCAGCTCCAGATGGTCCTATAATCGAGACAATTTCCCCTTTTTNTACATTCAAATTGATGTTGTCTAGCACTTTTATATTTTCAAAAGATTTAGAAATATTCTTTGCTTTGATCATTTAGGTTTTTTTTCTAAAGATATTGTAATCTATGAAATAATTTATTCTTAAAGATATTTGATGATTTAGTGGTTTTTCAAAAAGTTCCTTAGTNCTNCTGTAGTATGAGATTCCGGAAANATTGTCTTGATTGAAAAGATTATTTCTGTATAAAAGTGTTGCTTTACTTCCTGGTGCGAATTCCCAATTAAAACCTAAATCAAAATTCCATAAGTTGAAGTTAGTGTTAGGATCATAGTCGGTTATATTTTTTGTAGAAATTTCTCTTCTTCCATCACTGCCTAACATAAAAAAANTGTTTTCGTATTTTGCAGAACTCCAAAATTGTCTGAGTTTAAGATTTATTGATTTATATGAATCAAAATTATAATTCAAGCTCATATTATTTTCAATTGATTTAACATCTCTTANACCAAANTAAACTTCNTTNTTCTCTTTGTAAACATATCCAACATCATCAGATTTATTTGAATTACCGAATTCTAATTCAAAATTCAACTTGTTACTAGCTCTCACACCAANCCCTAAACCAAATTCAGTTTCTNTTTTCTTTTCATTGAAATCCTCACCATCAGCAAATAGGTACTGAATATCAAATCCATATTTAATTTTTTTTCTTGTATCAGAATTGAATTCAAATTGAAATTCTATTTCAGATGGATCCATTATGAATGTATCTTCATTTCTTGGTTCATCATAGTTTTTATAGTTAGATGTGTAGTTTAAATCAATTCCGATTTTATGCAGATTTAATGTGGTTATATTTATTCCCAATCGACCTCCTCTAGATTTTAATATTTTTGGGTAAAACCTACTTCTTTCACTAACATATAGGTAGGAGCTAAAATTTTCAAACCAATTACTGGGCTTAAAGGTTTGATATCGAATTGTTGTGTAAAAGGATTGACTGTTTCTAAATCTGTAAAACCCAAGATCATTTTGATAATAATTTGCATCCACACCTCTCCATCCTAAAGAATATCTAAAGCTTCCAGTAATTTCACTTATTCTTAGAGCTCCTCTAAATCCTTTGGAATCTCGATTTGACGGAGAATCACTACTGTATATATTACCAATCAAATTAAATTTTCTTTTGTTGTCAAACAAGTCAAAAACAAAAGCACTATTATTAGAGTTTTTAAATTCAAATCCGGACCTGTTGACATTTGAATTACTGAAGGTTAATGTAGAAAACTCATTTAATACTTGTTGAGTTAAGGTAATTACATTGTAATTTGTCAATGGTGCAATTTTTTCTTTTCTAAATTCATTGGTCTGTTCATTTTTTATCCTTACATAGGCACTATTTGTTATAGAATTGATTAGTCCAATGCTTAATCCAGAATTAGTTGTTCCAGTTAACTTAATTGAATTTATCAGGTCCGGCTTGAGGTCATATCCAATAACACTTTCATTTTCTTTCAAGTAGTCATCCTGATTAAAGTTTATTTCATCTCCAATTCTTCTACTATAAAAAAAGTTACCACTTCTTCCACTTCCACCACCATCTGCTTTTTTAAATAAGGATGCACCTTCTGTAAAAAAAGCTCTATTTTCATCAAACTCTTGTTCAAACGGACTAAGATTTAA
Source organism: Flavobacteriales bacterium (assembly GCA_002705485.1). Taxonomy (GTDB): domain Bacteria; phylum Bacteroidota; class Bacteroidia; order Flavobacteriales; family Flavobacteriaceae; genus MAG-121220-bin8. The sequence continues at coordinate 23,880 of PAGT01000049.1, forward strand.
TTCTTCATTATCAAAAGTTACTTGACCAAAATCTGGAATCAGAGTTGCATCAAGTGTAAAACTATTACTTATGCCATATTTTAAATCCATACCTGCGGAATATGCGCTAATAGGACTATTTCTTTTTTTAAAATCAACGCTTGACTGTATATATGGGTAAAAGAAAAGTCTTAGCGGAGGAGAAATATCATTTAGCTCAGACGTTATACCTTTTGATTCTGCATACTTTCTAGTTTTGTTATCTACAAAATTCCAAGTAAAAATTTCTCCAGATTCGGCTATTTTTCTACCAAAGTTTATTGCCCATTTTTGAATATTTTTTGAAGGAAATCGTAATGCACTATAAGGGATTTTTAATTCAGCAGACCATCCAGATTTAATTATTTTAACATTTGACTCAAAAACTGTATCGAAATCAAAATCTTCGGGGGTTATTTCTTCACTTGTAAATGTATCACCAACAGTTCCTGCACTTGTTAAAAAAAAACCTTGGTAATTGGTGTTGTCATNATATGGGTTTATAGAAATAAAAAAAGTTTCAGCATTTACTTCAAAAATATCATCTCTTTGACTAAATTCCATGGGAATTGTATTTGGATTATTAAATTTTCCAGCAATGTATATTGCATTATTATCATAACCCATATAAACAAAGTTTTCATATCCCGGTCTTTCAGTTTGTCCATTATTTGGCATATATCTTTCAAAAGTGGTTCCTGGTTTTGTTTTTGTCCATTGTTCATCATCNAANATNCCNTCNATTTTGGGNGGTTTNTCAAANCTCATCACNTCAATTANTTTTCTTTCNTGTGAAAANNNTAATGANNAAAAAAGTAAAAAAGAAATANNAAAAATATATTTTTCATTAGATTTAATAAATAAAAATAATTAGGCGAAATTAATTATTTTAGACAACAATATTTAATAAAAGTTTATTTGAAAAAAAAATGGTTAAAAAAATTATTTTGGGAGGGGGTTGTTTTTGGTGTACTGAAGCAATATTTATCAGACTGAAGGGTGTCACTGAGGTTATTCCTGGATATACTGGAGGATCTTCTCAAAATCCAACATATAAAGAGGTTTGTACAGGCAGCTCTGGTCATGCTGAAGTTATTAAAATTCAGTATGACGAAAAGATTATTAGTCTGAAAACAATTTTTGATGTTTTTTTTCAAACGCATGACCCTACTGCTCTAAACAGACAAGGGAATGATATTGGCTCACAATATCGCTCTTGTATATTTACAAGCGATTATTCTGAAAAAGAACTTATAAAAGATCGAATAAGCTTTTTTAATAAATCTATGTTTTTGAACAAAAAGATTGTTACTACAATAGAACCTGAAAACATTTTTTATAAAGCAGAAGGTTATCATAAGGACTATTATGATCAAAATCCAGAAGTGCCATATTGTAGCGTTGTGATATCTCCCAAGATCAAAAACTTATTAACAAATCATACTGATCTTCTCAAGTAAAATATATCTTACTTATAAAACCCAAACGTTAATATTTTTATTAAGCTTTTGGTGAAAACTTTAGACATTTTTAAAAAAAAATTATAAATAAACTTATCTTTTTTACCAATTATAATACTTGATACTATTCCAAAAATATATCCAAAGAAAATAAGTAAGATTTGATAAATTGGAAAAACTAGTAATAATCTTAAAGGCCAATAAATTATCTTAGATAAATTGTCAAGTCCTAACAAGACTATTAAAGGTTTAGACAAATAAGCTGCAGCTGATCCAGTTATTGCAAAAACTATCATTACAATAGCGAATTGTAATGAGTTTTCTATTCCCCACTTATTTTTTAGATAATTTATCATTTATTAATCTAAAGTTTCAATAATTTGATTTGCTAGTTCTATACCAATTCTGTCTTGAGCTTCATTCGTAGCAGCACCAATATGAGGGGTTAAAGACAGTTTTGAGTTCATCAATAACTGTATTTCGGGTTTTGGTTCATTTTCAAAGGTATCAAGTCCTGCAAATGCA
>PAGT01000050.1 GCA_002705485.1 Flavobacteriales bacterium
CTCATTAGTTTTCTGATCTCTTTGTATTCAAATCCTGACTCTAGTGAAACTTCACCTCCATCCAACATTTCACCACCTGTCGGTTGTTCATCTGCAACATGTCTAATTCTAGGAGCATCTCCGGCTTCTTGTAAATTCATTTTAAAGTCAACCAAATTGATTACTACTTGGGCATGCCCTTGTGGTTGCATTGCACCGCCCATCAAACCAAAACTGATAAAAGGCTTTTGATCTTTTGTAATGAAAGCTGGTATAATGGTGTGAAAAGGTCTCTTTCCAGGCGCATAAGCGTTAAAGTGTTCTTCATCTAATGAAAATAATTCACCCCTGTCTTGCAACATAAAGCCAAGTTTTGGTGGCACCATTCCTGATCCCATTCCACGGTAGTTACTTTGAATTAGTGATACCATATTACCCTCATTATCTGCAGTCGTTAAATAAATCGTATCCCCATTTTCAATTTCACCCGCCTTAACACTTCTTGCTGCCCGTGTTTTGCTTATTTCAGATCTTCTTTTATCAGCATATTCTTTAGAAATAAGATAATCAACAGGAATTTTATTGAAATCCATATCAGCATAATATTTTGCTCTATCTGCAAAAGCAATTTTTTTGGCTTCTACAAAATGATGAATATACTCTGCTGAACCAAACCCCATTGACTTAATATCAAATTTTTCCAAAAGATTTAAAATTTGCAATGCTGCGATACCCTGACCATTGGGAGGTAATTCCCATACATCAAAACCTCTGTAATTGGTTGAAACTGGCTCAATCCAATCAGATTTATGATTCTTTAAATCATCATAAGAAAGAAAACCTCCTTGTTCAATAATGAATTCGGAAATGGTTTTTGCCAAAGGACCTTCATAAAACCCTTTTCTTCCCTCTTTTGCAATGACTCTAAAAGTGTTAGCAAGAAATTTATTTTTAAAAATTTGACCCTTTACTGGTGTTGAGCCACCTATTGTGTAGGTTTCTTTAAAATTAGGATAGTTAATGAATCTTTTTTCTGATAATTTCATGTAATGAGCCACTAATTCAGTAACTGGAAATCCGTTTTCAGCGTAATGAATGGCAGGGTCTAAAATTTTTTTCATTGTGAGTTTTCCAAACCTATCATGCATTTCGAACCAACCATCAACACATCCAGGTACACTTACAGGCAATGGTCCATAAGCAGGGATTTTGGATATATTGTTTTCCTTGAAATAACTTAGTGGTAAATTTTTTGGTGAACGTCCGCTGGCATTTAAACCATATAGTTTTTTATCTTTTTCAATCCAAATTATTGCAAATAAATCACCTCCGATACCATTTCCGGTTGGTTCCATTAGACCAATTGCAGCATTGGCTGCAATAGCGGCATCGATTGCATTGCCTCCACTTTTAAGAACATCAACGCCTACTTGGCTTGCTAGAGGATGACTTGTTGCAACCATGCCATTTTGAGCTATAACTTCAGATCTGGTTGAAAAAAGCTTTCCTGTTATCCTGTCCTGTGAAAAAGATTTAAAGTTAATTATGATTAAAAAAAAGTAGAATAGATATTTCATTTTATAATTATTTTTCACACAAAAAATCAAATTTTATAGACTATGTGCAAATTCTTTAATTTGATTAATTACAGATTCATAAGGTTCAGGCATAAATTTTTTAAAAATTCCTTCGGCCGCATGTACAGTTCCATTTAAAGTTATAGCTCTTACATCCACCTCTGCTCTTAGCAACATTCTGTAATATTCAATTCCTTCATCTCTGAGTGGGTCCAATTCATTTACAGTAATAATATGAGGAGGAAGTCCCTTTAATAAATCATTATTGGCATAAAGTGGCCACGCATAAGGGTTTTTACTTTTAGGACCATCATACATTGAAGCCATTATATCTAACATTTCAACATTCAAAAAATATCCATCATTTTCAATTAATGAGGGTAATTCACTTTTTGAGGCTCCATACTTGTTAGAGATATAAGGGCATTGTGCAAACACACCATCTATTTGTTCAATCTTTCCATTGTCTTTTGCTTTCAAAGTTGTTGCCAAGCTTAGATTACCTCCTCCAGATTCTCCAGAGATAATTATTTTGGAAACCCCTAAATCTTTTTTGCTTTTGTACAACCAGTCTAAAGCACTCAAACAATCATTTAGTCCAGCTGGAAAAGGGTGGTCTCCAAGTTTTCCAGCGACATTTCGAAACTCTACACCAACAACAACAAGTCCTTTTGAAGCCAAGTTCCCCCTCCAGGTAACATAATTCGGATCCTCTGCTGTTAAAATTGTCATCCCTCCTCCGTGTATATGTAAAATCGCAGGAATTTCAGATTCCATTTCTATTGGTTTACTAATAGTCAAACTTATTATGTTTCCATCGACTCCAGTGATATCAGTTTTATATGTCTCCACATTGTGTGGGGTAACTTCATCTTTGAACCAATCTGCAAAAATTCCTTGATATTGAGGCTCAGACTCGTTCATAAACTCCATTATTGTTGAGCTACTAGAACGGATTCCATCAGGTGGTCCAGGAGCGTATCCATCCAATTCAAATTCTTTTAATGCATTGATGATTCTAGGTTCTGCTCTGTAATCATCTTTTAATTCTAAACTTTTATTTCCCAATCTGCCGGGAAGATTTGTGTTATTTTTTTTCACAATGGTATATTTTTTAATATTTTACAATAAATAACAGTTTTGATCAAATATAGTAGAACTTAATCAAATTCTGTGACTCAAAAAAGTGCAATTTTTAATAAAGATAAGTCCAAAAGATTTTTGTTAACAAGATCTTGGGACTATAAAAATGAATTAACCTCCTGTGTTTTCATAATGATGAACCCCTCTGTAGCAGATTCAAAAACTGATGACCCTACCGTAAAAAAGTGTATTTATTATTCAAATAAATTTGGTCACAACAGATTGAGTATTGTCAATATTTTTCCAAACGTTTCAACTGTCCCGTCAATAAATAAATTTTCTTTTTGCAAAAACAATTTTCATTTCATAAAAGATGTTTTAAAAGAAAACCAATTTATATATCTCGCTTGGGGATTTAACCTTGAAATCAAAGAATGGCTAAAACCTCTTCTAAAAAACAAGAGTGTATTTGCCCTTGAGATGAGTAAGCAAAACACACCCAAACATCCACTTTATTTAAAAAAGGATTTAGATCCAGTTTTAATTAACCTTTAGTTTTTTTCTCTTTTTGCTTCTCTTGCTCCTCTTGTATCTCTCTTGCTTTTATTAGAGAGGTTGCACTTAAACCAGCAGGTACAGTTACAATCAATAGACCTAAAATTAAAACAATAATTGTAAATATTTTACCACCCAAAGTAATGGGTACAACATCTCCATAACCGACAGTGGCAAGAGTCACCACAGCCCACCACATACTGTGAAAAACTGACTTAAAAGTTTCAGGTTGAGCCTCATTTTCGAAGTAGTATATGCCAGATGAAACTGTAAAAATCAATATAAAAATTACAATAAAAAATAATGTCAATTCTTCTTTGATCAGTTTTGAGGCGATTTCAATTCTTTTGATTGCTTGATCGAATTTTTTTAGTTGAAGGGATCTAAAAATTTTCAAAATTCTAAATGCCCTTAAAAACCTTAGATCTAAAAAACTACTTAGAAAAAATGGTGCTATAGCTAAAAAATCAATAATTCCATAAAAACTAAAAAGGTATTTGGATTTTTTTTGAGCAACATAAATTCTGAGAAGATATTCAACACTAAAGACAAAAAAGCAAAGAATGTCAAAATTATAAAGCAACTCTTTTGTTTTATCGCTGTTACCAGGAAATGTTTCGATTGAAAATGCAATAATTGAAAGTATAATCAGAACATCAATCGTGTAGTCAAAGATTTTTCCACGAGTTGTCGTGTTGTCTTCAACAATGCTTCTGAGCTTAGATTTGAATCCCATGTTTACAAATGAAAATTGCTTATTACCAATCCACTAAATTTAACAAGATTTATCGATTTAATTAAATTCTNGTGTGTTTAAAAATNATTTCNAGTATTTTTTTTCTAACATNAAGATCATAAAGTTTTTCATTTTTTCTACTTGGAAAAACTCTATTTGTCAAAAAAACCAATGACATTTCAATATNAGGATCNACCCAAAAAAAAGTACCTGTGAAACCGGTATGCCCAAAACTTTTNTCTGAGAGANCNTTANATGGGTATTTATCTAACTTNTTTCTTGTNGGCTTATCAAAACCCAAACCTCGTCTGTTGTTCACGTTATTTGTAGCATATNTAGTGAACTGTTCAATAGTTTTGGAACTAAATATTTTATCACGTTCATTCCCCCAGTTCTCTACAAAACCAATGAGCTCACCAATACTTGTAGCACTTCCAAATAGACCCGCATTTCCTGACAGTCCAGAGAAGAAACTTGACGCTTCATCATGTACAGTCCCGTGAATTAATCTTTTTCTAAATCTTTGATCATATTCTGTTGGTGTAACTTTAAGTTTGTCTTTCGGGTAAAAAGTTAAATCTTTATTTTTCAATTTATTGAAAAAACTGTTTTCTAAGTATTCGAGGTATGATTGTCCAGTCAGTGTTTTAATAATCTTTGGAACATAAAAAAAGAACAAACCAGAATATAGGTATTCACCCCTTTTTTTTATTTCAGAGTTTTTAATTTTTCTGTAAATTTTCTTTTGATATTTTTTATTTAGAAATAAGTTTTCTGAAACAGCGACTGAAAACNTATTGGTTTTTTGTTCTCGAATAAATCTTTTTTTGTAACTATCATTTCTTTTTAAAATATTTTTTTGATGATTGATGTATGGAATCCATCCACCGGAGTGACTAAGGGCTTCTAAAAAAGTCGTGTTTTTTTTATTGGATCTTTTCAATTCTTTTATGTAACTGGATACAGGTTGATTAATATCAATATTATGGTCATCAAAAATTTTCATTAAAGCATAAGTAGGTCCAAACACTTTAGTTAGAGAAGCCAGGTCGTAGATATGATCATTTTCAACTTTAATTATAGAATCATAGGTGTGAAATCCAAATGATTCATTAATAACTATACTGTTACCAATCTTAAGATAAATTTGTGCTCCAGGAAAAGCCTTTTTAATAATACTTGAATCAATTAGTTGTGTTATTTTATAGTTGATGCTATCAATCTTTTTGACTTGAGAAAAGCAAGGTATTGTAATGATTAAAAAAAATAATTTTAAGTATTTATACAACATTAAGAAAGTAGATTTATTTAATTTTTAAAAAAACATTCATCAGAACGTTTTATGATTTTAAACATTTAATTACTAATTTAAAAAACTATTACAATGAATAAAAGAAGAGATTTTATTAAAAAATCTATATTGGGAGGTATTGGAGCATCATCATTGGTGAGCTCCAAAAAAATGACAAATAACAGATTTAAAACTCCATCAAACTCTCCTTTGATTATTTCTACTTGGAATCATGGATTGGATGCNAATTTAACAGCTTGGAATGAGCTCAAAAAAGGTAAAAGTGGAATCGAAGCTGTAGAGTCTGGAGTCAAGATCAGTGAAGCAGACCCTAAAGTGCGTTCAGTTGGGTATGGAGGTTACCCAGATAGAGACGGAAAGGTAACTTTAGATGCCTGTATAATGGATAAAAGCAGTAATTGTGGTTCGGTAAGCTTTTTGCAAAACATTAAACATCCAATATCTGTGGCAAAATTAGTTATGGAACAAACTCCACATGTAATGCTCAGTGGAGAAGGAGCTTTTGATTTTGCCTTACAAAACGGATTCAAGAGTGAAAATTTGCTGACTGAAGAATCTAGAAAAGATTGGATTAAATGGAAAGAAAACTCTAACTACAAACCGATTATTAATATTGAAAATCATGATACCATAAGCATGCTACTAAAAGACGAAAATGGAGATTTATTTGGAGCATGTACAACTAGTGGAGCTGCCTGGAAAATGCATGGAAGAGTTGGTGATTCTCCCATTATTGGATCAGGACTTTTTCTGGATAATGATGTTGGAGCTGCTGCTGCTACTGGCCTGGGTGAGGCCATCATCAGAACCTCAGGAAGCGCGATGGTTGTAGAGTTAATGAGACAAGGTTATTCGCCCTTTGAAGCTTGTGAGGCAATTGTTCAAAGAATTTCTAACATTCATAAAAATCGCCCTGACTGGGATTATTTACAGGTAGGATTTATAGCTATGAATAAGTCTGGAGATTATGCCGGATATAGTTTGAGAAAAGGATTTGAATATGCAGTTTGCAATAATAAAAATCAAAAACAGCTTATTAAAGCGGATTTTTCAATATAAAGATGTTCGAACTTTTAAAATACCTAGGTAATTTCCATCCGGTAATTTTACACCTTACTATAGGTGCACTTTATTTTACTGTTTTTTTAGTTTTTTTTGAAAAAGCATTAAAACAAAACTTTTTCACAACGATTAGAGTTGGATTATTATTCTCATTTGTATTTGCTTTAATTTCATGTTTTTTGGGGTATTTTCTTTCCTTAAGTGGAGATTATGGAGAGAATGTTTTAAATACTCACATGTGGTTGGGTGTTACAACAACTCTTGCAATAGGTTTGCTCCTATTTTTGCAAAAAAATAAATTTTACAACAAATATTTTAAACTATCATTTTTATTAACCGTTGTTTTACTTACTATGACCGGACATTACGGAGCAACAATGACCCATGGAGAGGATTTCCTGAACTTTCCAGAAAAAACCCCTGAATTTAGTGCAAATATCAATGATAGAGTCAATATGTATTCGGATGTGATTCGACCTATTTTAGATAACAAGTGTGTCAAATGTCACAATCAAAACAAATCCAACGGAAAACTGTTATTAACAAACCAACAACAAATAATCGTTGGTGGAAAGTCAGGTCCAATTTTTATTCCTTTTAATTCTTCAGAAAGTCGTTTTTATAGTTATTTAAATCTTCCTATTGAAGATAAATTACACATGCCCCCTAAAGGAAATCAACAATTGAAGAGTCATGAAATCGAACTGATTAGACATTGGATTGAAACCGGAGCTAATTTCAATAGTTCCGAAACACCTGACCTTAATAACAAAAACTTAATACAAAATTTAAGTCTTTTTTTTCCACCTGTTAATATTATAGTTCCCCCACCGAAAAAGAGAGATTTAGAAAGATTAAAAGGCTTAAATTTTAGAGTTGAAAGATACAGCGTTGACAACAATTATTTAGATGTCAAGTTTTTGGGTGAAAAAATTGAAAAACATCACATAAATGCACTTTTGAACATCAATAAGCAGTTAATTAAGCTTGATTTGAGTGAATGTAAAATGAGTGACAATTTTTCGTTAAAGCTAAAGAACTTGGAATCTTTAAAGTACTTAAAATTAAATGATAATCCTGTTACCGACAAAGGTCTGAAACACTTCGGATATAATTTGAAAAGCTTGAACCTTAATAATACAAAGGTCAGTTATGTTGGAATAAAAGACTTGCTCAAAAATTCGTCTTTAGAAAATCTTTATTTATGGAATATTGAAATAACATCGGACCAACAGAAAGAGCTTGAAGAAACTTATGCGTTAAAATTGAATTTTGGATCCAAACGATTTGGAGTAAATATGCCACTTTCACCCCCAATAGTTAATTCAAAACAAACATTATTTAAAGACTCGATTTTTGTTGAAATTTATAATTCTATTGGAAAACCTCAATATAGATATACTTTAGATGGATCAGAGCCAGATTCACTTTCTTTTTTATACCAATCTCCTTTAAAAATTGTTCAGTCTTGCACATTTAAAGCCAAAGCGTTCAAAAAAGGCTGGAAAGAAAGTGAAACAACCTCCATAGAATATTTCAAAACCGGGGGGCTTGTAAGCAAATACAAGTTGGCAACCTCTCCACACCCATCATATAAGAATGTTTCTAAACTTTTTGATGGTATTTTGGCTGACACTGATTTTAGAAGTGGTGGCTGGAATGGATTTCAAAAAAATGATGATCCAAAATCTACAATTCCTCTGAGTTCCGGAGATATGGTAATAGAAATAGATGTACCTAAGGATCAACAAATTAACTCAATTGGAATTCACGCTTTGAGTTACATGAATGATTACATTACTTTTCCTGAAAGAATTGAATTGTTCGACATATCTTCAAATAAAAACGATCTAATTTACTTTCAGGATATTTCAAAAGAAAAAGCTGGTCAAATTCCCAAAACCAAAATGTATACTTTGCCATTACCCAAAAAAAATGTAGATAAATTAAAGTTAGTTGTGAAAAGTAATAAAAAACTTCCCAAAGGTCACGTAGCCGAGGGAGAATATGCCTGGTTTTTTGTTAGTGAAGTATTTTTTATGCTTTAATTCGATTTTTTTTTTTTTGAACTAAATTTTATGTTGTTAATGTAAACCAACTTTAAAACTCTGTTAAACAAGAGTTTAGTATACATTTTTTTTATTTTGTATTTCCGATTTAATCAAAATCATGATCTAAAAATCAGAAAACTAATTTAGAATCTGTTTAAAAATACGATAATGTTAAAAAATTGTTAAGTTTTTTAGTAATTTAGCGCCAGATTTAAACAAAATAATAATTTATGAAAACAAAATTCTTAAGAGTTCTTACCTCTTTTTTGTTCGTTTTTGCATTTGGATTTAGTGTGCAAGCACAAACGATTAGTGGT
>PAGT01000051.1 GCA_002705485.1 Flavobacteriales bacterium
ATCCTAATTTTCACAGGAATTCTCTCTTTTGGAATAGTTCATGGTGCAAATGATGTTATTTTACTAAGCAAAAATCTAGATAAACCCAATTTAAATACAATCAAGTTAATATTAATGTATTCCCTAATGGTTGTCTTAAGTGCAGTTTTTTTTTATTTTTTTCCATTAATTGCATTGATTTTCTTTGTTCTGTATAGTTCGTACCATTTCGGCGAGCAACAATGGACACTGTTTGAAAAAAAAAGCGAAAAGTTACATTCCCTTTATTTCGGATATGGATCTTTAATATTTTCTCTACTCTTTTTATTCAATCAAAACTATGTTTCATTTATAATTAATGATATTACGGGAGTTCAACTACTATCAATTCACTTTTTGCTTTACTTTTTATCTTCGCTGTTAATATTTTTAATTGGTTTATTTTCAAGTTATAAGTTAATAATTGAACAATTATTAATACAATTAGTTCTCTTATTTGTGCTTTGTTTTATGTTTTATTTTTCTGACTTGATGTTGTCTTTTTCAGTTTTTTTTGTTTTTTGGCATAGTATTCCATCAATAATTGAACAAACAAAATACATTTATGGTAAAAACAATTTTGAATCTATTTTTAAGTATTTTAAAAAAGCCTTTTTATATTGGATCATATCAATCATAGGTTTGGGATTATTTTTCTATGTTTTAAAAGACGACCAAAATCTATTAATAAGTGTTTTTTTCTCTTTTTTAGCTGCAATCACCCTTCCCCATACCTTAGTTATTTTTAAAATTAAGATTAAATGAGAATTAATTCACTTAAAGTCGACAATTTATTAAATTTGATAGAAAACTTGATATGTTTGGTAACCTAACTGAGAAATTGAACTCTGCCTTCCAAGTCTTAAAAGGTCATGGCAAGATTACAGAAATTAACGTTGCTGAAACACTAAAGGAAGTTAGAAGAGCCCTCTTGGAGGCCGATGTTAATTACAAAACTGCAAAAGAGTTCACCCAAAATGTTAAACAAAAAGCCATTGGACAAAATGTTTTAACAAATCTTAAACCTGGACAGCTTCTAGTGAAAATTGTTAAGGATGAATTATCTGAGCTCATGGGTGGAAATGCAAGTGGCGTTAATTTATCAACTTCGCCAACAATTGTTCTGATGTCTGGTCTTCAAGGATCTGGAAAGACAACTTTTAGCGGGAAACTTGCAAATCACCTTCGAAAAAAAAAATCAAAATCTCCGTTACTTGTTGGATGTGATGTATACAGACCAGCTGCAATCGAACAATTAAAAATTATTGGTGAACAAATTAATGTTGAAGTTTACAGTGATCCTGATGAAAAGAATCCTGTGAAGATTGCAAAAGATTCCCTTGATTTTGCAAAAAAAAATGGTAAAAACCTAGTAATAATTGATACCGCAGGACGATTGGCGATTGATGATTTAATGATGAATGAAATTAAAAATATTCATTTCGCTGTTGAACCATCGGAAACCTTATTTGTTGTTGATTCAATGACTGGTCAAGATGCTGTAAATACTGCAAAAACATTTAACGAAATTTTAGACTTTGACGGTGTTGTTTTGACAAAACTTGACGGAGATACAAGGGGAGGAGCTGCTTTATCCATTAAATCGGTTGTCAATAAACCAATTAAATTTATTGGAACTGGTGAAAAAATGGACGCCATTGATGTGTTTTATCCAGAAAGAATGGCTGATCGAATTCTGGGAATGGGCGATGTTGTTTCATTAGTTGAAAAAGCTCAAGATTTATATGACGAGAAACAAGCCAGAATTCTTAATAAAAAAATTGCTAAAAGTCAGTTTGGTCTTGACGATTTTTTGGATCAAATTAAGAAAATTAAGAAAATGGGAAACTTAAAAGATATGGTCAATATGATTCCTGGCGCATCTAAAGCGGTAGGAGATAATGACATTGATGATGACTCATTTAAACATATTGAAGCTCTTATATTATCCATGACTCCCAAAGAAAGATCTAATCCTAAAATAATCGATGTAAGTAGAAAAAAAAGAATTTCAAAAGGCAGTGGCCTAGATATTCAAGAACTCAATAGATTATTAAAACAATTCGAACAAATGTCAAAAATGATGAAAATGATGCAAAGTGGAGGATCATCCAAATTGATGCAAATGATGCAAGGTTTTAAACAATAGCTATGGAACTAATTGAAGGAAAAAAAATTGCAAATGAAATTAAGGATGAAATCAAATCTCAAGTTAATCAAATTATTGAAAAAGGAGGTAAACCTCCCCATCTTGCAGCTGTAATTGTCGGAAATGATGGAGCTAGCCTAACATATGTTGGAAGTAAGGTTAGGTCTTGTAAACAGGTCGGATTTGATTCTACATTAATAAAATTAGCTGAAAATATCACTGAAGAAAATTTACTTAAAGAGGTTGAAAAGCTTAACAAAAATAATGATATTGATGGTTTTATTGTTCAACTACCATTACCAAAGCACATTGATGAGAACAAAATTACATTGTCAATTGACCCTTGTAAAGACGTTGATGGATTTCATCCGTTAAATTTTGGTAAAATGTCCTTAAACATGAAATCATTTATTCCTGCAACTCCTTTTGGGATAATTGAGCTCCTAGATAGATATAAAATTAAAACATCTGGAAAGCATACAGTTGTAATTGGAAGAAGCAATATTGTTGGTAGACCCATAAGCATATTAATGAATTCCAAAGGAAAATCTGGAGACTCAACGGTTACAGTTGTACATAGCAGAACAAAAAATATTCAAAAGCACATAAAAGATGCAGACATCTTAATATCAGCCTTGGGCGTTCCAGACTTTGTTAAAAAAGAAATGGTTAAAGATGGGGTAGTCATCATTGATGTTGGAATAACTAGAGTATCAGATAAAAGCTCTATTAAGGGATATTCTATAAAAGGGGATGTAGATTTTGAATCTGTCAAGAATAAGGCGAGCTATATAACTCCAGTTCCAGGTGGAGTAGGACCTATGACAATAGCAATGCTTTTGAAAAACACACTACTTTCAAGATCTNTTNAATANCAATCTATTTTTTAAATATTTGATNGGGGTCTCTAAACGATTTAAATTCTANTGCATTTCCAGAGGGATCTTTAAAAAACATNGTCGCTTGTTCTCCAATNAATCCTTTGAATCTTATNTAAGGTTTAATTATAAAAGCTATCTTNTTNTTTTTAAGCAATTTTGAAAAATTGTGGAATTGGTCCCATTCCAAAACAATACCATAATGTGGAATAGGTACATCTTTCCCATCAACATGATTACTATCCTCTTCAATATTATAGTTTTCTTTGAAATGAATCACTAGCTGATGACCAAAAAAATTAAAATCAACCCAATGGTCGCTACTTCTGCCTTCTTCTAGTTCCAAAACTTGACCATAGAAGACCCTTGATTTTGATAAATCATTTACTGGAATTGCAAGATGAAAAGGAGATAGTTTTTTCATTTATTAAATTTTAGTTCCATCCAATCATAAACCTTTTAATTTTTGTATTTGGTGGTATGTCTTCAGATTTAATTGTTTTTTCTGTTCCTTTTTGAAGGTGCTTAGGTAATTGAACTTTATCAATAATGAAATAAGCATCAATTTCATTTACAAAAATAACTAAGTTATTAATTGTATTTTGGATATCAGATATCTTATGATTTTTTTTTATATCTGAAAAAGTGCTTAAAATGTTTAAGCCATTCTTAGTTCTAAAGATGGGACTCTTTATTTCTATACTTTCTATTTTTTCATTAGGATCATGCTGTTGGTGTGGGGTCATGGTCAAAAGAGGGTTACCTAATTTATCATACAATAGATATTTATCTTCACTGGAAAACATATAATCACCCTCACCAATTCTTTTTACGAGTGAATCTTTAGAAAATATCGAGTCCAGATCCTTTACCGTCGAATTTTTTGAAAGTTTACCAACAAAACCTTTCTGAATTATGTAATCATCACTTGTTGTATTACATCCAAATAGAAAACAAAAAACAGAAAACATTAAAATATAATAATTGCCTTTAAATATCATTTTTTAAAAGTAACGATTCATTTTAAATGTTAGTAAATTTTATCTCATATATTTGTTTAGTGCCTGAATATAAAAGAAAAATAAATTTGGACAATGGTTTTCAATTACCAGTGATGGAGTCTTTTCACACAATACAAGGTGAGGGTTTTCACAATGGTAATTCGGCATATTTTATAAGAACCGGCGGTTGTGATGTAGGGTGTGGTTGGTGTGATGTAAAAGAGAGTTGGGATGAAAAGTTACATCCGATTTTAACCATTGACACGTTGGTTAAAAATGCAAAATTTNAATGNGATATAGTGGTTGTAACTGGTGGAGAACCTCTGCTTTGGAATATGAAACCACTAACTAAACTTTTNAAGAAAAACAGTTTAAAAGCTCATCTTGAAACATCTGGTTCGAATAAATTTACAGGTGATTG
This sequence comes from Flavobacteriales bacterium, assembly GCA_002705485.1. Taxonomy (GTDB): domain Bacteria; phylum Bacteroidota; class Bacteroidia; order Flavobacteriales; family Flavobacteriaceae; genus MAG-121220-bin8. The sequence goes on from PAGT01000051.1 coordinate 4,468, forward strand.
GGATTGGATTTGTTTATCACCAAAAAAAAGAAAACTACCTANTGACGAAGCNTATGAAAGAGCTCATGAACTGAAAGTAATTGTTTATAATAANAGTGATTTTAAATTTGCAGAAGAGCAAGCAGAAAAGGTCAATTCCAAATGTCTTCTATATTTGCAACCTGAATGGAGTAAAAGAGATTTAATGATACCAAAGATTGTTGATTATGTTATGAAAAATAGTAAATGGAAAATATCACTTCAAACGCATAAATATTTGAAAATCCCTTAATTGTATAACAAATAATTTTCTCTTAATTTTTTAAACTTTTTTAAATCTTTTTTCCAACTATTTNTTATTTCTTTTATGNNTTNACCATTTTCAATTTGTTTTTGCAGTTTATTGTTACCTGCCAATCTACTAAAACCCTTNTAGAAGAATGATGATTTATCTTCAGAGTTTGAATAAGCATAAATGAGCCATTCCAAATTAATTTGATTTAAAAATGGCTGTTCCCTTAGATCAAACCCATAACACTTAACGTCCTTGTGTTTTGGAAATTTTGCTCCAAACGTTGATTTAGGGGTAAAAGAAAAAAGCTTATTGTTCCACTCTGGGTTTCCAAAAATTTGAAACTGCATGTCTGTTCCTCTGCCAATACTAACATTGGTTTGTTCAAACAAGCATAAACTAGGATATAAATTTATAGATTTTTTGTTTGGAAGATTTGGTGATGGTTTCTCTGGAAGTTTATAAATTATTTTTCTGCTATAGTTTTTGATTGGTATTACTTGAAGGTTAGTTTTAATACCGTTTTCAAGCCAACCTTCATCGTTGATCATCATTGCAAACTCTCCAACTGTCATTCCGTGTACGATAGGAACAGGGTGTAAGCCTACGAAGCTTTTAAATTCCTTTTCAAGTACTGGTCCATCAACATAATGACCGTTTGGATTTGGTCTGTCAAATACAAAAAATTTCTTGTTATTTTCAGCTACTGCTTCCATAACTAAATGCATGGTACTTATATAGGTATAAAATCTAGCCCCAACATCTTGAATATCAAAAATAACAATATCAACATCTTCAAGTTGTTTTTTACTAGGTTTTCTGTTTTTCCCATGCAAAGAGATAATTGGTAAACCTGTTTTAACATCAATTCCATCCTCAACTTTTTCTCCTGCATCCGCTATCCCTCTGAAACCATGTTCTGGGGAAAAAACTTTTTTAATATCGATATTTAAACTAATCAATGTATCTATTAGATGAATATAATTATCACCAGATTTTAGTCTTGAGGTTTGATTTGCAACAATTGCAATTTTTGATGATTGAATTTTATTTATATAAAGGTGCGTTTGTTCAGCACCTACTTTTATCCTTTCACTTTGACAATAAGATTTATGCGAAGAGTATATTAAAATTAAAAAAAGGGTAATTTTGAATACAAATAGATAAAGTAATTTAAAAATTGAAATTCGAATCATTTGTAGCGTCAAAAATTATTAGGTCAAATCCTTATAAAAATACCATTTCAGCCCCAATTATAAAAATATCAATTCTCTCTGTCATAATTGGTTTTTTAATGATGTTGGTTGCAATTTCAACTGGAAAAGGTTTACAAAACGCTATAAAAAATAAAGTTTCNTCTTTTTTTGGTCATATTTCGGTAACAAANTTTCAAAATAGTAAATCTGAATCCTCAATTGATCCAGTAAAGATTTCNGANAGTGATNTNGAAGTTTTGGNTNTTNAAAATGTCAATCATATTCAATCAGTTGCTTACAAGACAGGTCTGATAACAACTGATTTGACCTTTGANGGAGCCNTNCTAAAAGGAATTAACNNAGATTTTAATTANAAAATCTTTTCTGATTANATNAAATCAGGAAAAATACCCTTAATAACCGATTCATTAACAAATAAAGTTGCAATTTCAAAATACCTTTCAAANAGACTCAATTTAGACATTGGTAATAAATTCAAAACNTCTTTCTTTAATTCNAATTCTAAAATTCCTAATGAAAGAAANTTTGAGGTNGTTGGAATATNCGAGTCNGGTATTTCAGATTTTGATAAGCTTTACTTTTTTGGGGATATAAAACACATACAAAAAATGAATAATTGGANTCAAAGTGAATATGGAAATTTAGAATTATTTATAAATGATTTTGATGAAATTGATGTTGTTGCAGATCAGCTTTATTTGAACACACCTTCAAATTTAGATGTAATTGGAATTTCAGAAAAATTTCCTGAAATATTCAATTGGATAAAGCTATTTGATATGAATATAATTTTAATAATAATTGTAATGATCTTAGTTTCAGGTGGTAATATGATAACAGCATTAATTGTAACAATTCTTGAGAAATCTCAGTTAATTGGAGTGTTGAGGGTTTTAGGAGCTCGTATTAAAAGTATAAGAATCATTTTTTTATCCAATGGACTTTATTTAATCACTGTTGGTCTTCTTTTTGGAAATATTATTGGGATCTCTTTGTTATACATTCAAAAATATTTTGCTCCTATTAANCTCGATCCTGAAACTTATTACGTTTCTACNTTNCCGATGGAAATAAATTTAATTACNATCTTATTTTTAAATTTTGGAATTTTATTTTTTTGTCTTCTTATGCTTATTATTCCTACGGCTATTATTGAAAGAATTTCACCAACAGACTCTTTAAAAATTAATTAATCTAATTAATTTTTAGTTCACAAAATATTCTAAATAAGCTAACTTTGTTTTNTATTAAAAATGAAATATTTAAATAATATACTTGAGACCATCGGAGATACTCCNCTAATNAAGCTNAATAAAATTGTTAAAGAAATTGACGCATTAGTTTTAGCAAAAGTAGAATATTTCAACCCAGGAAGTTCAGTTAAGGATCGAATGGCTTTAAAAATGATTGAAGATGCCGAGAAATCAGGAAAACTAAAAGCCGGTGGAACAATTGTTGAAGGAACCTCAGGTAACACAGGCATGGGTTTGGCCTTAGCTGCTATCGTTAAGGGTTATAATTTAATATGTGTATCAACAGATAAACAATCCAAAGAAAAATTTGATGTTTTAAAAGCAGTGGGTGCAAAAGTTGTTGTTTGTCCAACAAATGTCAAACCTGATGATCCAAGATCTTATTATTCTACNTCTAGAAGAATAGCAAGTGAAACACCAAACTCATGGTATGTAAATCAATATGATAATTTGTCCAACACTCAAGCACATTATGAGAGTACAGGTCCTGAAATCTGGTCTCAAACAGCAGGGAAGATCACACATTTTGTAGTTGGAGTAGGTACAGGGGGAACTATTTCNGGAGTNGCTAAGTACCTAAAAGAAAAAAACCCCAATATTAAAATATGGGGAATAGANACCTATGGATCAGTTTTTAAAAAATATCATGAAACAGGAGAGTTTGATGAAAATGAAATATACCCTTATCTTACCGAAGGAATCGGNGAAGATATTCTTCCCAAAAATGTTGATTTTAATTTGATTGATGCTTTTGAAAAAGTCAATGATGAAGATGCNGCTGTTTATACGAGAAAGTTAGCCAAAATGGAAGGTATTTTTGCTGGAAATTCATGTGGAGCAGCAGTTAAAGGTGTATTACAACTAAAAAGGTATTTCAAAAAAAATGATGTTGTTGTTGTTTTACTTCACGATTCAGGAAGTAGATATATTGGAAAAATTTATAATGATGATTGGATGGTAAAACAAGGATTTAAAACTGAATAATNTTGTGAGTGATTTTATTTTAAATTTCCCCACAAATGAGNTGTTTGATGATACCACTAACAGTATTTTAAAGAAAAATCAATCCCTTTTATTTCACAGAAAATTAAAAAACTATAAATCAACTGAATTACATAACCTNTCAGGNTTAGCATCAAAACTAAAATTATCAAGTATTCATGTAAAAGATGAATCCAAAAGATTTGGTTTGGGTTCATTTAAACCCTTAGGAGTTTCTTATGCTCTTGATCAAATTTTAAAAAAAAATAAAACTGTATCTACTTTATGTACTGCCACAGACGGAAATCATGGGATTGGATTATCATGGATATCTAAAATATTTAANAAAAAATGTGTTGTCTATGTTCCAAAACATACCCCGCTTTTAACAGTAAAAAAAATTTCAAAATTTGGAGCAAAAGTTTTACAGCTTAAAAAAAATTATGACCAAACATGCAAATATGCTTTTGATATTTCAAAAAAAATGGGTTGGCAATTGGTTCAAGATGTTTCATGGAAAGGTTATAAAAAAATACCAGCATACATAATGTCAGGATATCAAACCCACTTTAGGGAAATAGATGAAAATGTTAAAAAAAAGGATTTACCTTTCTTTGATGTGGTTTTTTTGCAATGTGGGGTAGGCTCATGGGCTGCATCTTGTATTTGGTATTATTTGAATAAATATGGGGATAAAAGACCAAAAATTATATTAGTTGAACCTACAGAGTCAGCTGGTGTTTTTGAGTCTTTTCTAAACAAAAAAAGATGCAATCCATCAGGTTCTCTCAAAACAATCGCGAATAGTTTGAATTGTGGAATACCGTCGATGTCAGCTTGGAAAATAATTAAATCTGGTAGCGATGGTGTAATTAAGATTAATGATTATGAAATTCTAGAATCAATGAGTCTTTTTTTAGAACCTCAAAAAAAAGATCCAAAAATAATTTCGGGGGAATCAGGTGCTGTCGGATTAGCAGGCTTATTAAAATGTTTAAATAAAAAAAGCTTTAAAAAACTGAGAAAACACATTGGTTTGGATTGTAATTCAAAAGTACTATTATTCAATACTGAGGGTAAATCAAAAGCTGTAAATCATACTACAGCTTAGAAACAATAATTATTTTCCTTTTTCAATTTATCAGCAATAGTGTTTCTTAGTTTTATTACATTAGGAAATTCATAATATTTAGTGAATCTCTTAAGTCCCATTAAAAGACCTTTTTGTTCATCTCCATCTGTAAAAGAAATTATTACTTCCTTACCTTTTCCTTGAATAATTTCTACAGCTTGGTAAAGATATAATTGAGTCATGGATATTTGTTCACGTTGTGATTCAGGTCCAAACCTCTTACAGTTTTTCTCTGTTCTCAGCAATGCTGATTCACACATGTAAATTTCGATAAGAATGTCTGAAACACCCATTAAAATTTGTTGATGTTTTTCTAATTCTTGACCAAATTTTTTAATTCCAGACCCAGCTAGCATTAAAAAAACTTTTTTCAAATTTTTAATAATAATTTTTTCTTGTGAGAAAAGTTTTGAAAGATCAGGTATTTCAAAACTAGGAATCCCTCTCAGTTCTTCTTCAACATCAGTTGCAGGATTTATGAAGTCAATATGTCCTTTCATAGCCTTTTTTATCAACATTCCAACGGAAAGCATTCTATTTATTTCATTGGTTCCTTCGTATATTCTAGATATTCTGGCATCTCTCCAAGCAGACTCCATAGGTGTATCAGCTGAAAAACCCATACCACCAAAAACTTGAATTCCTTCATCCGAAGTTTTTTGACAATCTTCAGAAACAGCAACTTTCAGAATTGAACATTCAACAACATATTCCTCAACTCCTTTCAATTCAGCTTCTTGAAAGCTATTACCACTCTGATGTCTGAGACTAATTCTATCTTCAATATCTTTAGATGCTCTGTAACAAGCTGATTCGCCTACGTAAGTATCTGTAGCCATTTGTGCAATTTTTTGTTTAATAGCTTCAAAATCAATAATTTTTGTTTTGAACTGTTCTCTTTCATTAGCATATTGAACACTCAGTTTTGTTACTCTTTTTTGAGCATCTATACATGCAACTGCCAACTTAATTCTACCTACATTGAGAGAGTTCATCGCAATTTTAAAACCATTACCTCTTTCAGAAAGCATATTTTCAACTGGAACTTTTGTTCCATTAAAAAAAACTTGTCTAGTTGAAGAAGAATGTATTCCAAGT
>PAGT01000052.1 GCA_002705485.1 Flavobacteriales bacterium
TTATTAACTATGTACATAAAGTCTCCATCTGAAACCATTCTTTGATGAGCTTCATAATCATGCCAATTGTGTTCTGCAAAAACATAATTTCTAAAGCTTTTTTTAGGGTCAGACAATATTTCTTTAAAGCTTTTTCCTTGAAAGTTTACTGTTATTTCAATTCCTGCAATATCTAGAATTGTTGGAGCAATGTCGATGGCGCTTATTAAACTTGAGGATTCTGATCCCTCATGTTTTACCATGTTTGGGTAACTTACTATGAAAGGGGTTTTGACCCCTTGATTATTTAATCTTGTTTTGCTATGAGGGAAGGGCCTCCCATTGTCTGCCATTACAATTATTAGTGTGTTATTAAATAAATTATCAGTTTTGAGTTTCTCAACAACTTTTCCTACGTAATGATCAAAACGTGTAATTTCATCATAATAATCAGCAAGATCTTTCCTGGTTGCTGGCATGTCAATTAAGTATTCAGGAACAATAAGTTTGTCCATTGGATTACTTCCAGAAAAATCGTTGTCTCCCCAAACTCTGTGAGCATCATATGAGGCAAACCACATAAAAAAAGGTTTATCTTTCTGTCTGTTCTCCAGGGCAGTAAGCCAATAATTTTCACCTCCTTGTCCATTAATTTGTCTTTTATCTTGAACATCATTGAAGCCTCTCTTAGCATAATCACCCATGTGAAATTTACCTGCTGATACGTTGTAGTATCCATTTCTTTTAAGAATTTCAGCAAATGAAATCATTTCAATCGGAGGTTCAGTATGTAATTCTGCAGCCCCTGTATTGTGAGGATATCTTCCCGTCATTATTGAATTTCTGCTTGGACTACACGAACTGGTAGTCAAATAGGTGTTTTTAAACAAAATACCATCATTAGCTAATTGATCAATGTGCGGTGTTTTTACAAATGTATTTCCATAACAACCTAAATCATCCCAACTTACATCATCAGCTATTAAAATTACAATGTTCGGCTTTTGAAGCGAATCATTACACGAAAAAATAAATAACGATAAAAAAATTATTTTAATGTATTTCATATGTTTTTATTGATAGAGTTCATTGATTACCAGAGTAGAATTATTGAAAGAAATATAAAAAAACTTAATAATGATATAAAAAATGCATTTTGACTGTCTTGAAGTTTTTTAAACAATTTAAATTCTCTTTCCTCGTAAATGTATTTGCCGTCAATATTAACCCTCCTATATGTTCCTTTTTGAAGAAGTAAAACCAATATATTAAATACGACCATTAGAATTATCAAATTATTTATTGCATCTGCTTTGGTGAAAACATTGACAACAGGTAGAACTTCATAAACAAATGCCATACTACCAATTGCTCCAAAAATGCCACCAACGGCAAGAGTAACACGAGTTTCAAATTCTCTGAGAGGAACTAAGAAAACCATACATGAAATAAAGTAGGAGAGAATTCCTCCAGTGAAAATTTTAAAAAATAAAACAACTCCTCTTCGTTTCACATTAAGCTCAAAAATTAAAGATTGAAGAACTGTTGGTCGCTTTATGTCTGGCGATATTTGAATTAATTCTGTTTTAATTTCTTGGTATTCATATCTGTGGGTAATTCCAACAATCCTGTAGCCTTCCTTTAAGTTTTTCATGTTTTTTAAAAAAGTACTTTTAAAATGTTTACTGGGTTTCATTTGAACAACTGAGCTATCGCTCGATGCTTTGAACTCGAAAAGAAGTTTTTGTACATCAAATGGATAATTACCAAGATTCCATTTTAAATCAAATTCACTATCAATTAATCTTGCTTCTTTAGAAACCATGTTGTCATAAAAGAAAATTGAGTCGGCAGGATTGTTAAATTCTAACGGAATTGGTTCTCCAACAAATCTGAGTTCACTTTCCTTTAAGTTATGTTGAAAGTCATCAGAATGTGCCCAATCTATCATATAGTCTTCTTCACCATAACCTTCTTCTTTTCCAAGCACCCATTCATAAGGGTTGGGTATAGATCTGTAAGAGCTGTAGGTGTGAACAGATGTAAATGTTTCGTTTTTTACATCTAGGTTTTTTATATCTTGAAATTCCATCGCTATTTCATAAGTAATTGGCCATTCCAATGAATCATTTTCAGAAAGCGGAAATTCAGGATAAAATTAACCTCCACGCTTGTAATCACGAAGTTTTATTTCCTTTTTCAGTGAATCTCCAATCGTCGGTTTATTAACTGAATCAGAAACATTCATTTGATTTTCCTTTGGCTTATTTGAGCAGGATAAAGATGAAACGAGAATGAAGAGAGCTAAAATTTTTAAAATTTTTGACATTTTTTTAAGAAAAACTATAGATACAAACTTATTAATAAAAAAATAATTGGAATTTAATTGGATAAAATCTCTTGGATTTTTTATTTCATTTACACATAATCATATAATTTTGTAGGAAATTCCAAATCTTTTTATAATCTTTACTTTTATAATTAATAATGAAAAAAATTAACCACTGTCATCACCGTTTTAAATCCGTCAAACGTGTAACGTGATAACATTGTTGTATTATTACTTAAACCCGTTTGTTTATTCAAACGGGTTTTTTTTTTAAATAATTTAAAATGAAAAAACTTAAAATAGCTATTCAAAAAACAGGAAGGTTAAATAAAGAATCTTTAAATCTTTTAAATAAATGCGGAATAAAAATAGATAATTATAAAGATCAACTAAAAGCTTCCTCTGGAAATTTCCCNATAGATGTTTATTTTTTAAGAAATAGTGATATTCCAAAATATATTAATGATGGTGTTGTCGATTTAGCTATCATAGGTCAAAACTTAATTATTGAAAAGGAATTTGAAATAAAAGTTTACGAGAAGCTAGGTTTTTCAAAATGTAAAGTTTCAATAGCAGTCCCTAATAATATAGAATTTAGTTCTGTTCAGGATTTAAATAAGTTAAAAATTGCAACATCATATCCAAATACCCTAAAAAAGTTTTTAGATAAAGAAAGTATTGATGCCAATATTCATGTTATTAATGGTTCTGTTGAAATAGCACCTAATATAGGTCTTTCAGATGCAATATGTGACCTAGTTTCAAGCGGAAGTACNCTATACAAGAATAATTTAAAAGAAGTTTTTGTTTTACATAATTCTGAGGCTGTACTTGCTGGAACTAGTGTTGTTGAATATGAAAAGAAGGATTTATTAGACAAATTTCTATTTAGAATCAAAGCTGTGTTGAAAGCTCAGGAGTCAAAATATATATTGCTTAATGTACCTAATGATAAAATATACGCTATATCAAAAATACTTCCAGTTTTAAAAAGCCCTACTGTTTTACCTCTTAAAAAGGAGGGATGGAGTTCTTTACATTCAGTTATAAATGATGATACTTTTTGGGATGTAATTGATAAAATTAAAGATGCGGGTGCGGAAGATATTCTCGTGTGTCCAATTGAAAAAATGGTTTTATAATGTACAAAGTATTTAATCCAGAATTAAAAGATTGGCCAACCTTAATGAGGAGACCCCTGCATGACCTTGATTTAATTAAAGAGACTGTAGATGAAATTTTTAAAAATGTAAAAATATATGGTGATAAATCTTTGATTAAATACTCAAAAAAATTTGATAAAGTAGATTTAAAAAATCTATTAGTTAGTGATAAAAAAATTAATAACTCTCAAAATGATATTAATCCAGAATTAAAAGAATCTATTGACATTGCTTTTAATAATATTTACAAATTTCACAAAAGTCAAATTTTTAAATCAAAAAAAATTGAAACCTCACCTGGCGTATTTTGTTGGCATGAAAAAAGACCTATTGAAAACGTTGGTTTATATATTCCTGGGGGAACAGCTCCTTTATTTTCTTCTGTTTTGATGTTGGCTATTCCTGCAATGATTGCAGGTTGTAAAAATATTGTTCTATGTTCTCCTCCAAATGAAAATGCTGAACTTCATCCCGCTATATTATATTGTGCTAAATTATGTAAGGTAAATAAGGTTATTAGTGTTGGTGGAGCACAATCAATAGCAGCCATGAGTATTGGTACTAAGTCTGTCCCTAAAGTTAATAAGATTTTTGGTCCAGGTAATCAGTTCGTTACCTATGCAAAACTTAAATCTATCAACTATAACACTGCAATTGACATGCCTGCCGGCCCAAGTGAATTATTAATTCTTGCAGATGAGAACGCTAACCCTGATTATATAGCATCAGATTTATTATCTCAAGCCGAACATGGTCCGGATAGTCAGGTTATGTTTATTAGCCTATCTAAACCTTTAGTAAATGAAGTTGAAAAATGCATTAATGATCAAATTAGAATTTTAGATCGTAGGGATTTTATAAATAAATCAATTTCAAATTCAAAGCTTATGTTTTTTGATGATAAAATAAAGGCAATTGATTTTATAAACCAGTATGCTCCAGAACACTATATAATTAACACAGAAAACGAATCTTTTTTTATTGACAATATAATAAATGCTGGCTCTGTGTTTATTGGAAATTATACTCCTGAAAGTGTAGGAGATTACGCTTCTGGAACAAACCATACTTTGCCAACAAATGGAAATGCTAAACAATACAGTGGAGTGAATTTAGATAGTTTTTTAAAGACTATAACTTTTCAAAAAATTTCAAAAGATGGTTTGTTGAATATTTCTAAAACTGTTGAGACAATGGCTAATGCTGAAGGTTTGCAAGCTCATAAAAACGCAGTTTCAATTAGAGTTAAAGATTTATAATTAATATGAATATAGATGCTATAGTTAGAGATAATGTAAAAAAGATGTTTCCGTATTCTTCTGCAAGAGATGATTTCGAAGGTGTTTTGGAGAGGGATTCAATTTATTTAGATGCCAATGAGTCTCCTTTTGATAATGGATTAAACAGGTATCCAGACAATAAACATATTGAATTAAAAAATCTAGTTTCTAATATTAAAAATGTAAATGTAAATCAACTTATACTTGGTAATGGAACTGATGAAATTCTTGATTTAATTGTCAGGGTTTTTTGCAACCCCAATCAAGATAAAATTATTACTCTTCCACCAACTTACGGAATGTACGATGTAATCGCTAAAACAAATGGAATAGAAAATATTGAAATTCAACTAAAGGATGATTTTTCAATTGACGTAAATAAAATATTAGAATTAAATTCGCCGAAAACAAAGATTTTGTTTTTGTGCTCTCCCAATAATCCTACTGGAAATTCATTTGATATTAAAGATTTGACGGACTTAATAAATGGTTTCAAAGGAATTGTTGTGGTTGATGAGGCTTACATAGATTTTTCGTCAAAACCGTCTCTAATTAGCTTAATAAATGTGAGTAATAACATAATAATTACCCAAACTATGTCTAAAGCTTATGGGATGGCTGGGATCAGGCTTGGAATGGGGTTTTCAAATGAAAAAATTATTCATTACTTAAATAAAATTAAACTTCCTTACAATATAAATATTCTTAGCGAAAGAAAAGCTCTTAAGGAGTTAGGTAAGGCTGATGAAGTCAAAAAGAATATTAGTCTGGTGTTAGCTCAAAGAAAATTACTAATACCATTTTTAGAAAAGCTTGATTTCATTAAAAAAATATATAAATCTGAAGCGAATTTTCTATTGATCAAGGTTGATAATGCTAATAGGAGATATAATCAGTTGTTAGATAAGGGTATTGTTGTAAGAGATAGGTCTAATGAACCATTGTGTAAAAACTGTTTAAGGATTACAATAGGAACAAAAAATGAAAATAATATCTTAATTAAAACACTTAATGAATTATGAAAAAAATTTTATTTATAGATAGAGATGGTACATTAGTTGTGGAGCCAGAAGTCGATAAACAATTGGATGGTTTTGAAAAATTATCTTTTTCCCCGGGTGTATTCAAGTATTTAAATAAAATTAGTGAAGAGTTGGATTTTGAGATTGTAATGGTTAGTAATCAAGATGGCTTAGGAACAGAATCATTTCCTGAAAATAAGTTTTGGCCTGTGCATAATTTTATAATTAATTCATTTAAAAATGAAGAGATTAATTTTTTTAAAACACATATTGATAAAAGTTTTGAAAACGAGAACTCAAACTATAGAAAACCAAGAACTGGGATGTTAACAGAGTACATTGAAGACGCTAATATTGATATGAACAATTCTTTTGTCATTGGAGATAGAGAGTCTGATATGCAACTGGCAAAAAATTTGAACTGTTCGGGAATTATGTATAATGGCAAAGTATATAATGATTCTTTGAAGAATATTGTTAAACTCAAAACAGATTCTTGGAAATTGATTTATGATTTTTTAACTGGATTGAACAGAAGTTCCTCTATAAAAAGAATAACAAATGAAACAAAAATTGAGATCAAGATAGGTCTGGATGGAACAGGAAAAAGTAATATTGAAACAGGTCTATGTTTTTTTGATCATATGCTAGATCAGTTATCGAAACATTCACTAGCAGATCTCGATATCAAAGTTGACGGTGATTTAAATATTGATGAACACCATACTATTGAAGATACTGGTATTGCTTTAGGAGAAGCTTTCCAATCTGTTTTAGGAAAAAAAATAGGCATTGAAAGGTACGGATTTACTTTACCAATGGACGATTGTTTAGCTCAAGTTGCAATAGATTTTGGAGGAAGAAGTTGNCTTGTGTGGGATGCTGAATTTAAGAGAGAGAGAATAGGTGATATGCCTACTGAAATGTTTTACCATTTTTTTAAATCATTTTGTGATGGAGCTAATATGAATGCTAATATAAAAGTTATGGGATCAAACGAGCATCATAAAATTGAATCGATTTTTAAGGGTTTTGCTAGGTGTCTAAAAGCAGCAGTCTCAAAAAATCAAGATAAACTAATCTTGCCTTCATCCAAAGGAACCTTGTAATGAGTATAGCTATAATTGATTATGGTGCCGGAAACACTCAAAGCGTTAAGTATGCTTTGAAAAGGCTCGGATGTATTGGTGTATTGACTTCTGATAAAGAANTAATATCCAATTCAGATAAAGTTATTTTTCCTGGNGTGGGACAGGCTAATAGCGCAATGAGAAAACTTAAATCTAAAGGATTAGACTTACTTATCCCTAAGCTTAAACAGCCTGTGTTGGGTATTTGTTTAGGAATGCAGTTAATGTGTGATTTTTCTGAGGAAGGAAATACGGACTGTTTAAAAATATTTGGTTCAAATGTTAAAAAGTTTGACAATTCAGTTAAGGTTCCTCAAATAGGATGGAACACTGTTTTTGATCTAAAAACGAGTTTGTTTGACTCAATTAATGAAAATGAATACATGTATTTAGTTCATAGTTATTATGTTCCAATTCTAAAGGAAACCGTAGCTAAAACTAATTATGGAATCAATTATAGCACTGCATTAAAAAAAAATAATTTCATTGGGGTTCAATTTCATCCTGAAAAAAGTGGAAGTAATGGAGAGATTGTGCTTAAAAACTTTATAAATAATTAGTAATGAGGATAATTCCAGCAATTGATATTATTCAGGGAAAATGTGTTAGATTATCACAGGGCGATTATAATAAAAAAACTGTTTACAGTTCTAGTCCCTTAGAAATGGCTCAACGATTTGAAAGCTATGGAATAAATTTTCTTCATTTGGTGGATTTAGATGGCGCAAAATCAAGTAAGATTATAAATTATAAGATTTTGGAGCAAATTGTACTAAAAACAGATTTAAAAGTAGATTTTGGGGGTGGTTTAAAATCATCTAAAGATGTTGAGGTCGCATTTGAGTCAGGTGCCTCTAAGGTAACTCTTGGGAGTGTTGCTATTTCGGATTCTAATACTTTTTATGATTTATTTAAAAAATATGGAAATGATAAGATTATTTTGGGTGCGGATTTTTTGGAAAATAAAATAAAAACAAATGGATGGTTAAATGATTCAGGAATTAATCTAATGGATTTTCTTGAATATCATATTTCCAAAGGAATAAAATATGTTATTCCAACAGATATATCTAAAGATGGAATGTTGAAAGGTCCATCAATAGATACATATAAAGATATCTTAAAATCTTTCAAAGATGTCTGTTTGATTGCTTCAGGTGGAATATCGAGCATTGAAGATTTGGAAAATTTGAATGATGCAGGTTGTGAGGGGGCTATTCTTGGAAAAGCTATTTATGAAAATAAGATAGAATTGAAAAGTTTAAAAAATTTTATAAAAACTAATGCTGGCTAAAAGAATAATACCTTGTCTTGATATTAAAAACTCTAGAACAGTTAAGGGAGTTAATTTTGTAGATCTTGTAGATGCAGGTGACCCTGTAGAGCTTGCTAAATATTACTCTATAAATGGTGCAGATGAACTTGTATTTTTAGACATAACCGCTACAAAAGAAGGTAGAAAAACATTTGCAAAGCTTGCAGATGAAATTTCAAAGAACATTAATATTCCTTTTACTGTTGGAGGTGGAATTAAAACAGTAGAAGATGTTGATACCCTTCTTAAAAATGGAGCTGATAAGGTTTCGATCAATAGTTATGCTGTAAAAAACCCAAGTTTTATTAATGAATTAGCTGTTAAATTTGGAAGCCAATGTGTTGTAGTTGCTATTGATGCTAAGTACATTGATAATGATTGGTTTGTTTACTTAGTTGGAGGAAGAGTTAAAACAGANATTAAGTTATTTGATTGGGCTAAAGAAGTTGAAGANAGGGGGGCAGGTGAAATTCTTTTTACCTCTATGGATCATGACGGAACTAAAAATGGATTTGCTTGTCAGACACTTGAAAAGTTATCTCAAATAGTCAATATTTCAATAATAGCATCAGGTGGAGCTGGAAAGATTGAGCATTTTAAACANGTTTTTAAATCTGGAAACATTGATGCTGCTCTTGCTGCTAGTGTATTTCATTTTAATGAAATAGAATTAAAAAAACTTAAAATAGAATTAAAAAAAAATAATATACCAATAAGGTTATGAAATTAGATTATAATAAAAATAAAGACGGTTTATTACCAGCAATTATTCAAGACGATAAAACACTTAAAGTACTGATGTTAGGTTACTTAAATAAAGAATCCTTAAGTTTAACTTTAAGTACCAATCTGGTTCATTTTTACAGTAGGACTAAACAAAGAATTTGGAAAAAAGGTGAGGAAAGTGGTAATGAATTGCATGTGGTTTCGTTAAAGGAAGATTGCGATGTAGACACCTTACTCATTAAGGTAAACCCCCTTGGCCCAGTTTGTCACAAAGGAGATGATACTTGTTTTGAAGAAATTAATGAACCGGAAAATTTTATAAATAAAATTGAAAACATAATTGAAAATAGAAAAAAAAGACCTATTGATTCTAGTTATGTATCAAAGCTTTTTTCGGAGGGAACAAATAAGATTGCTCAGAAACTTGGGGAAGAAGCTGTAGAACTTGTTATAGAGGCTAAAGATGACAATGATGATATGTTTTTAAATGAATCGGCAGATCTTTTATTTCATTATTTAATTCTTCTTCAGCAAAAAGGTTATAAATTTAACGATGTTGTTAATGTACTAAAATCAAGAGAAAAGTAGCTCATATTTTAATATCATAAAGAAAATATCTATTTTTACNTTTTTAATATTATATGGCAAAATCACAACAAACTTTCAATAAACTNGAAAAAGAAAAGAAAAGGTTAAAGAAAAAAGAGGACAAAAGGAAAAAAATGTTAGCTCGGAAGGAGGCTAAAGCTAGTGGAGAATATCAAGTAAATGAGTTTGTTTATGTTGATTACAACGGAAAATTTACTGATACACCGCCTGATCCCGCTGAAAAAGAAAGAATCAGTGCANAAAGTATTGTCATTGGTGTCCCAAAGCAAGAGGCTGTAAAAACAAGTGGTTTTATTGGAAAGGTTAATTTCTTTGATCATTCAAAAGGTTTTGGTTTTATAATTGATCCTGAAACACAAGAAAAGTATTTTGTTCACATAAGCGAATGTATTGACGAAATCACCGAGGGTGATAAGGTTCAATTTGACACTATGAAAGGTGCAAAAGGTCTTAATGCCTCTAAAGTAAAGAAAATATAAATTGAACTATAATTTATATTATGTTAAATCCAATATTATTAATAACATAAGTATTTAAATGAAAAAAAAGATATTATATATCGTCTTAACCGCCCTATTATCATTTGTTTTGTTTGTTTTTTATCAAATAATGAATCCAGTTAGTCCATTGGAAACTGTTATTTATGATTCGNATGACAAAAATATTTCAGTTAGTTACAGTAGACCGCTCAAAAAAGGAAGACTAGTGTTTGGGAATGAATCCGACGGTGCATTAGTTCCATATGACATGTATTGGAGAACTGGCGCCAATAGACATACAACAATCGAAACAAATGTTGACTTAAAAATTAATAATAATATTTTACAACCAGGAAAGTATTCTTTATTTACCATTCCAGGTGAGGAATTTTGGGAAGTTACCTTTAACACCTCAAATTCTTACTTTGGTATAATGAGACCCGCTTTGGAAAAAGATTTATTCACAGTAACTGTGCCTTCAAAGTCCTTGGAGATGGTAATTGAACAACTCACAATNGATTTTGTTTCATCNACTGCTGAAGATAANCCTACAGTTGANTTAAGATTAAGATGGGATACTACTGAAATAATAATTCCACTTAATTAATCATGTTTTTTTCTTTTAAAANTTTTTTAAAAGCATTTACATTTATTTCTNTTATTTTATTTGCGATCCTTTTCGCTTCAGCTATATCTTATTTTGTAATTGATTTTAATCAAAAGAAAAAAAACTTAATGGATATTGAGGAGTATTCCCCTATTTCAACACTAGTTGTTCCCGAAAACCACGTTAAAAAGGCAAAGTTTCCTTTTGTTGATGTTCATAGTCATCAATGGAGAATGTCCATTCAGGACTTATCTAGCTTAGTAGATGAAATGGACAGTTTGAATATGAAATTTATGATAAACTTAAGTGGATCAGGTTTTGCTGCTTTTTCAGGAAATCAAACCTTAATGGATCTTAATTTAAAAAAATCTTTAGAGAACGTAAATACTAATTTTCCTGACAGATTTGGTGTATTTGTAAATCTTATATATGACAACATTGATGATGAGGACTTTTCAAAAAATATTGTTAAATCTTTAAATGATGCTGTAGATCAGGGTGCTATTGGATTAAAAGTTTATAAGGAGCTCGGATTGGATATTAAAGACTCTAAAGGCAATCGTATCAAGGTTGATGATGAAAGACTTGGGATAGTTTGGGAAACTTGCGCTGATTTAAATATTCCTGTTCTAATTCATTCCGGTGAGCCCTCCCCTTTTTTCGATCCAATTGACAAATACAACGAAAGATTTTTACACGCCAGGCAAAGACCAAGGAGTTTTAGACCACCAGAAAAATATCCACTCTTTAAAACAGTCATGGATGAACAATATAGAATGTTTAAAAATCACCCTAGAACAATCTTTTTAAATGCTCATATGGGTTGGATGGGTAATGATCTAGATAAACTTGGGCGACATCTAGATAGTCTTCCCAATGTGTACACAGAATTTGGTGCAGTAATTGGAGAGTTGGGTCGCCAGCCAAAAAGAGCTAAAAAATTTTTTATTGACTATCAAGACAGAATATTATTTGGAAAGGACAGCTATAATAAATCTGAGTTTGAACTATATTTTAGAGTTCTTGAAACAGAGGATGAATACTTTGATTATTACAGAAAAAGACATGGACTTTGGAAAATGTATGGGCTTGGACTTCCTGATGATGTCCTAAAGAAAGTATATTACGAAAACGCCTTAAAACTCTTCCCTTCCATCAACAAAAATTTGTTTAAGTATCAAAACTAAAACATATATTTTTTGTAATTTCCATAAAACTACCTAATTATGCATTTCTTTTTTAATTTATGAAAGTAGGAATTCCAAAAGAAATAAAAAACAATGAATTTAGAGTTGGTATGACTCCATCCGGGGTCAATTCGTTCATAAGGGAAGGTCATACTGTATATGTTCAAAAAACTGCTGGTCTAGGTAGTGGATTTTCAGACGATTCATATAAAAATGTTGGTGCTATAATAATTGAAACCATTGAAGAGATTTATTCAATCTCAGAAATGATTATAAAAGTTAAAGAACCGATAAAAGAGGAATACCCCTTGATAAAAAAAAATCAGATTATCTATACATTTTTTCATTTTGCGTCATCAAAGGTACTCACTACTGCAATGATTAACAGTAAATCTGTTTGTATTGCCTATGAAACCGTTGAAAACCCTGATAAATCACTTCCCTTACTCACCCCTATGTCCGAAGTAGCTGGAAGAATGGCTACTCAACAGGGAGCAAAATTTCTAGAAAAACCTCAATCAGGTTATGGAATTTTGCTTGGAGGTGTTCCTGGTGTTAAACCTGCTAATGTTATTGTTCTCGGAGGAGGAGTAGTAGGAACACAAGCTGCAAAAATGGCTGCTGGTTTAGGTGCTGATGTAACCATCTTCGATATCAGTTTAGATAGATTAAGAAAGCTAGATGATATCATGCCTAATAATGTAAAAACTCAATTTTCAAATTCATACAATATTAAAGAGTCAATCAAAAAAGCACATTTAATCATTGGCGCTGTTTTGATCCCTGGTGCAAAAGCTCCAAATTTGATAACAAAAGACATGTTAAAAACATTAATGAAAGGCTCTGTCCTTGTTGATGTTGCAGTTGATCAAGGTGGATGTTTCGAAACTACACATCCTACTACTCACGAAAATCCAACTTACATAATCAACGATGTTCTTCACTACAGTGTAGCAAACATGCCTGGTGCTGTTCCAGCGACCTCAACCGAAGCTTTAACAAACGCAACAATCTCGAGAGGTTTATCAATTGCTAATAAAGGTTGGAAAAAAGCTTGTCAAGATGACGAATCTTTAAAGCTTGGATTAAATATAATTAATGGTAAAATTGTATACAAAGCTGTTTCGGAGGCATTTGGCTTTGAACATACTGAGCTAAGTTCTATTTTATAACCATGCCAAATAAAAATATTCCGTCCTTAGACTTAAATGATTTTCTCTCTGCTGACTCTTGTAAAAAAGAAAAATTCGTTAAAGATATTGGCGAGGCTTATGAAAAAATAGGGTTTGTTGCTCTCAAAGGTCATTTTTTATCTAGTAAAAATATTGAAGAAATTTACCTTCAAATAAAAAAGTTTTTTGATTTACCAACAAATATTAAATGCAAGTATGAATTGGATGGATTTGCTGGTCAAAGAGGATTTACGTCTTTTGGAAAGGAGCATGCAAAAGGAAAAAAACATGGTGATTTAAAAGAGTTTTGGCATTTTGGACAATATTTATCTAATGATGAATACGAAAAATTTAGCTATCCTAAAAATCTAATTGTAAAAGAACTGCCTAAATTTAATAAAATTGGTAAGTTGGTTTACAAATCATTAGAGAAGACAGCTCTAAATGTTTTAAGAGCTATTTCCTTGTTTTTAAATCTTGATGAATATCATTTTGACCAATATGTAAATAAAGGAAACAGTATTCTTCGGCCCATACACTACCCTCCTATCAATTCCAAACCTGTTGGAGCAGAGAGAGCAGCAGCTCATGGTGATATCAATCTTATAACCCTTTTGATGGGTGCTCATGGAAGAGGTTTACAAGTTTTAAACAATGATGGTGAGTGGATTGATGCTATTGCCGATAAAGATGAAATAATAATTAATGTTGGTGATATGTTGTCTAGGTATACTAACAATCGGTTGAAATCAACTATTCATAGGGTTATTAACCCTCCAAAAGAGCATTGGACCAAATCTAGATATTCAATTCCTTTTTTTCTGCATCCAGTTGGATCCATGAGTTTAAATGTATTAAATTCATGTATTGATGATGATAATCCAAAAAAATATTCCGATATAACTGCAAATGATTTTTTGATACAAAGGCTTAAAGATATTGGTGTTTTATAAATGAAAAAATTCAACTCCTTAGACAGTTTAAAGTCACTAATCCCTGAAAATTACGAATTTGAAGTTGACAATGGCATTAATAAGATTTTTAAGAAGCAGATGCTCGAAGCCCATTATTCTATAAAAGGAAGATCTGGAAAACCCGTTATCATTATCAAAGGTTTCAATGGAACTAAAAGTGAAATTAAAGATTTAGCTAAACTTTTAAAAAGTTACTGCGGAGCTGGTGGTTCAGTAAAACATGATGAAATTCTTATTCAGGGTAATCACAGGGAAAAAATAGTGTCAAAACTTAAAGAAATTGGGCATTCTGTTAAATTAGTTGGAGGATAATAATATTATATTAGCCTTCGTGGTCATCTTTTTCAATTTCAGAACTCTTAAAGACAAGAAAAAAGAATATTAATACTGAAGTTATTGAAAAGAAGGTATCTAAAAATGATAAAGACTCTAAAATACCTAAAGAAATCGCATTATTTATAAGATCAAATCCAAAATACGCGGCAAAAAGATTGTTTCTGTTTTCATAAAATAAAGCAGAAATCCGTTTGTATGAGGTTGCTAAACTAAACCATATGGCAGGTAATGAAGCAATAAACAGTGATAACAACCACCCAGTTGTCATATACGACCATAAATCAGATAAAAATTGATCTGGGTTTTCCTGTATTTTTTCAATAGATGATTGATCGAATGAATCAGGGTTGTTTACATCAATGATTCCTTCACCAATCATGTAAGTTGATACTAATGATATAAAAACTATTATCGCTGGTACTGAAAGCAGTATAGTAAACAATTGACGTAAGAAGAATGTTGTTCCGCTTATTGTTTCTGAAAATTGAAAAAACTTTAACATATTATTTTTTTATCAATATAGGAAAAAACATAGTTTTAAAACGATTAGTTATCTCTTTTGTTGAAATTTTCTTTATTAGACTTATTGAATCTGTTAATTAAGGCAGCAACTACTAACCCTATACAAACAATCCAAAAAAGATATTTAAATAACGGAATTATTATTTTAAGTAATTCTATCATTTATTCAAATGTTACAGCTGTCCCATAAGCTAAAACTTCAGCTGCTCCTTGTGAAATTACAGAGGTCATGAACCTTACATTAACAATTCCATCAGCACCATTTTTTTTTGCATCATCAATCATTCTTGATAAAGCTTGCTCTCTTGAATCTGCTTGAAGTTTCGTATATTCTTCTATTTCTCCTCCAATAAAATTTTTGATTGCTGCAAAAATATCCTTAGCTGCGTTTCTGGCCCTAACTGTAGATCCCCTTGCTATTCCAACAACTTCTTTAATTTTTTTATTAGGAATTGTTTCTGTGGTACTTATTATCATTTTTTCAGATTACTAATTCAAATTTAATACAAAATTACGGATGAATTCTCTTGCTATATTAAAATTTTTTAACTGATTTTTTTTTATTTGTAATAAAATAATTGCTTTAATATATCAAATTATTAAAAATATTCAATTAAACACTGTTTTGGTTATTGAATTTTTATTGATTCAGTATTTTAGATAGGAATATTATACTAAAATTGAAAAATTCTAATTTATTTGATAATTACCATTCTAAAAAATCTTTTTGGGACGAAATGGTTTCTAGTGATTCAAATGTGAGAGATCAATATCGTTTGTTAAAAAAAATATTCTCTAAATATTCAAAACAAGATCTTAATCAAATGCAAGACCTTTCCAATAAACTGTTCGTTGATCAAGGTGTTACATTTACTGTTTATAATGATGAAAAAGGTACAGAAAAAATTTTTCCTTTTGATTTGTTTCCTAGAATCATTACATCTAAAGAATGGCAAAAAATTGAATATGGAATAATTCAGAGAATCAAGGCAATCAATTTTTTTATAAAAGACGTATACAATGAAAAGTTTATCATCAGAGATGGTATAATCTCGCCTAATGATATTTTTTTAACTAATAATTTTGTTAAAGAAATGAATTCATTACAAGTCCCATATGACATTTATACCCATATTGCTGGTGTTGATTTGATTAGAAATAATGATGGTAAGTTTTATGTTTTAGAGGATAACTTAAGAACACCCTCAGGAGTAAGTTATATGCTCGAAAACAGAGAGATTTCAAAAAGGATTCTTCCAGGAATTTTGAATGCAAATAAAGTAAGATCAATTATGGATTACCCATTGAAACTATATAATAAGTTAAAATCATTGTCACAAAAAAATAATCCAAATATTGTATTACTAACACCTGGAATTTTTAATTCCGCATACTATGAGCATTCTACTCTGGCAAGACTTATGGGAGTTGAATTAGTTGAAGGTCAAGATTTGGTAGTTAAAGATAATTTTGTATACATGAAAAACGCCGGAGGTTTAAAAAGAGTTGACATTATTTATAGAAGAATTGATGATTCCTTTCTTGACCCTTTGGTCTTCAATTCGCAAAGTATTTTAGGAGTTGCATCCATAATGTCTGTTTACAGAAAAGGAAATGTCGTCTTGGTAAACGCTCCAGGTTGTGGAATTGCCGATGACAAAGCGATTTATAGGTTTGTTCCTGAAATCATAAAATATTATTTAAATGAAGACCCTATTTTGAATAA
>PAGT01000053.1 GCA_002705485.1 Flavobacteriales bacterium
AAATTAATAAAAAAAACATTCTAAACAGTATTTTTTAAACTTTGATACACAAATTAATAAATAGTAAGATTTAAATATCTTTACATTAATGAACTTATTGATTTATTTAATAGTATATCCATTCATTTTATTCATTTCATATTTACCTTTTCGGTTAATGTACACTATTTCCGACATCACCTTTTATGTGCTATATTATTTGATTAAGTACCGTCGAAAGGTTGTTAGATATAACCTTGAAATATCAAAAATTTCGAATTCAAAAAAAGAACTGATTAAAATCGAAAAACAATTTTACAGACACATTACCGATGTTTTTTTTGAAATGTTTAAGTTTTTATCAATTTCTCAAAAAGAAATTAAAAAAAGATTTATTGTTGAAAACCCTGAATTATTAAACGAATTAGCTAAAAAAAATAAAAGTGTTGTTTTCATGGTTGCTCATCACGGTGGATTTGAATATTTTATGTCAATAGGTTACCATGTTCCTCATGCCCCATTTGCAGTCTACACACCTTTATCTAATAGTTATTTAGATAATTTGGTAAAAAAAATTCGATTAAGACATGGAGCTAAAATGATATCAAGATACAAGGCTGCTTTGTTTATTAAGAATCAATTAAAAGAAAATAAACTTTTTCTTTATGGAATGGCAGCTGATCAATCAGCTCAAATTAGATCAAAAACATATTGGAAAGAATTCTTGGGAATCAAAGTGCCTGTGTTCACCGGATCTGAACGTATCGCTAAAGAACATGACTTACCCGTTGTTTTTGGTAAAATGAAAAAAATAAAAAGAGGTTTTTACAATGTAGAAGTTGAAATGATTGCTAAAAAACCCAGAAGCTTTGATAATTATCAAATTACTGACATATTTGTTTCTAAAGTTGAGAAACAAATTAAAAACAATCCACATTTATATTTCTGGACACATGACAGGTTTAAACATAAAGACAAAGCGCCTATTGATTAATAATTGAATAAACATGTGTTTTCATTTCTTCTACTAATTGAATAGCTATTTCTTTTGATTTTGCTTCACTGTAAATTCGAATGATAGGTTCCGTGTTTGATTTTCTTAAATGAATCCATTTTTCTTTAAAATCAATTTTTAAACCATCAATTTGTGTTTGTTCTTCATTTTCAAATTTTTTTGAAAGATTATTTAATAGGTTTTCAATATTTAAGTTTTTAGGAAGGTTTATTTTTTCTTTAACCATATGGTATTTAGGTAGCTGAAATAAAAGATCACTACATTTTATTTTCTTTTGACATAAATAAGATAAAAAAAGTGCAATTCCAGCGATAGCATCTCTTCCGTAATGGTTTTCTGGGTAAATTACCCCTCCATTACCTTCACCTCCAATAATGGCATTTTTAAGTTTCATTTCATTTACAACATTGACTTCTCCAACAGCACTTGCAAAATATTGTTGATTATGTGACTCCGTAATATCTTTTAAACCTCTGCTTGATGAAAGATTGGATACAGTTGGTCCAGGAGTTTTACTTAAAACGTAATCAGCACAAGCTACTAGCGTATTTTCTTCTCCAAAGACTTCTCCATTTTCACATACAAATACAAGTCTATCCACATCAGGATCAACAGCAATACCAAGGTCTGCATTATCAGTAATCACTTTTTTTCTCAAATCAGAAATATTTTTTTTCAAAGGTTCTGGATTGTGTTGAAAATCTCCATTAGGTTCACAGAATATTTTGGTGTATTTGATCTTAAGTTTTTCAAGAAGTAATGGTACAATTACGCCTCCAGATGAGTTAATTCCATCAACAACAACTTTCAGGCCTGAATCCTGAATGGATTTTGTGTCAACTAATCCTAGTTCTAAAACGGATTCAATATGTTTTTCCATTGAACTTTGATCTTTTTTAATTGTTCCCAGTTCATGAATGTCCGAATAGATAAAATTTTCTAAAGCTGAAATTTCAACAATTTTTTGACCAATATGATCATCAACGAACTCTCCATTACTATTAAGCAATTTTAAAGCATTCCAATTTAAAGGATTGTGGCTAGCAGTAACTATAATTCCCCCATCCGCTTTGTAATGTTTAACCATTAATTCAACAGTAGGAGTTGTTGACAGTCCTAAATCAATAATATCAATTCCTAATGAAATAATAGAGTTTTGGACCAATCCTTGGATGATTTTTCCTGAGATTCGAGCATCACGACCTACAACAATTGTTAATTTTTTTTTTATCGCTATTTTCCTTAAGCCATGTTCCATATGCACTTGCGAACTTAACTGTATCGACAGGTGTTAAGTTTGAACCTGTACTTCCACCAATGGTTCCTCTAATTCCTGAGATTGATTTTATTAAACTCACAAAACAAATATACGATATGAATGACTTTTATGTTAAATTTATATGAATATTAAGCAACAACTATAAATTGAAACACTATTTAATTATTTTATATCTTTTTTTTATTTCATGTCAAAACTCATCACCTGAGTATTTTCAAAATGGAATGGTTGTATCAGCCAAAGAGGAGGCATCACAAGCTGGAATCGAAATTTTAAAACAAGGTGGAAATGCCTTTGATGCCATGATTGCTACNGATTTAGCCTTAGCAGTNGTATANCCNAGTGCTGGAAACTTAGGTGGAGGGGGATTTATGGTTTANAGCTTAGCTAATGANTCAATNGGAACNTTAGANTACAGGGAAAAGGCTCCTNTAGNAGCCTCAAAAAATATGTTTTTGGATAAAAACGGAAATGAGATAAAAGGTTTAAGTACAGTNGGATCGCTTGCAATTGGTGTTCCNGGTACGGTCGCCGGATTNTTTGCNACTTATGAAAGGTTTGGNTCTCTTCCACTTGAGACTATTTTTAAACCAGCAATTNATCTTGCTNNAAANGGCTTTGTANTAACNAAAAAACAAGCAAANTCTCTAAANTCATATAGAGAACAAATTATTTTACTAAATGATAGTATTCCTGAATTTGAAAATGAATTTGATGANGGAGATTTNTTTGTTAATAAACCTTTGGCCAAAACACTTAAACTTTTNTTGAAAAACGGTAGAAATGAATTTTATTACGGATCAATTGCAGATCAACTTGTAGATTACATAGAAAAAAGAAAAGGAATAATTAAAAAAAGTGATTTTCAAAACTATGAAGCAATATGGAGAGAACCCCTTAAATTTAATTATCATGATTTAGAAATAATTTCTATGGGTCCGCCATCCTCAGGTGGTATTGTTTTAGGGCAAATCTTCAAAATGTTAGAAAACTTTGATTTATCAAAAATTAATCACAATCAAATAAAATACATAAAATTACTTTCAGAGATNGAAAAAAGNGCTTTTGCNGACAGAAGNAGATATTTAGGAGACCCTGATTTTAATTATATTCCAGTNGANGAATTATTNAACAAAGACTATATAAAATCTAAAATATCAAACTTCTCNTTTGATAAATCAACTAAATCAAAAAATATACATCCTGGAGAAATTTATCTAATAGAAAGTAATGAAACAACTCATTACTCTATTGTTGACAGATTTGGTAATGCAGTTGCTGTTACAACAACATTAAACGGGAGCTATGGATCNAAGTTATACCCTTCAAATCTTGGTTTTTTTCTCAACAATGAAATGGATGATTTTTCAATTAAACCTGGGGTGCCAAATATGTATGGTCTAACNGGTGGAGNAATAAATTCAATTGAACCNGAAAAAAGAATGTTGAGCTCTATGACACCNACCATTGTNAAAAAAAANGGTAAACTTCATTTAATTTTAGGAAGNCCTGGAGGACCAACCATAATTACATCNGTATTACAAACTATTTTAAATTTCGAAAAGTATGGATTCTCCATTCAACAAGCCGTAAATCAACCACGTTTTCATCATTTATGGCTGCCTGATAAAATTTTTTATGAAGATGGAATTATAGATGATTTAGTTAGAGAAAATTTAGAAAAAAAGGGGTTCANACTAAATAATAAAACTTCCACTATTGGAAGAGTTGATGCAATTCACATTGATAGTAAAGGTAATATTTATGGAGGTGCTGATAAGCGTGGAGATGATAAATCAATAGGCTATTAGTTAAATCTATTTAATAATTCGTATTAAAAATCGTATTTTGGAAGATTGATTTTATATGAATAATAATATTTCTATTCANGGAGCGAAAGTTCACAATTTAAAAAACATTGACATAAATATTCCTAGAAATAAACTTGTAGTTATAACTGGAATTTCTGGAAGCGGAAAGTCTTCACTAGCTTTTGACACCGTATACNCAGAAGGTCAACGAAGATACATAGAAACATTCTCTACTTATGCAAGACAATTTATAGGTGGTTTAGAAAGACCCAATGTAGATAAAATTGACGGATTATCTCCCGTGATAGCCATTGAACAAAAAACAACTTCTAAAAACCCCAGATCAACAGTTGGAACAATAACTGAAATTTATGATTATTTAAGGTTGTTATACTCCAGAATTGGTGTAGCACATAGTTATAAGTCTGGAAAAAAAATGATCAGTTATAATGTTGAAGAAATAATTGAGTTAGTATTAGCTCTATATAAAAATAAAAAAATCACACTATTATCTCCAGTGGTCCAAGCTAGAAAAGGACATTACAGAGAACTGTTTTTAAATATTAGTAAGCAAGGTTTTTTAAAAGTTCGAGTTGATGGACAGATTATAAATATAACTCATGACATGAAATTAGACAGATACAAAATTCATGATATAGAAATTGTAATAGATAGGATAGAAATTAAAAATGACAAATCTACTTCTAAAAGGTTAAAAGAAAGTATAATGACTTCTTTNTTTCATGGCGATGAATCNTTAATTGTATTGAGTGAAGACAANAACGAACCTAAATATTTAAGCAGTAAGCTAGTTTGTCCAGATTCAGGGCTATCATATTCAAACCCTGAACCTAATAACTTCTCATTTAATTCCCCTAAAGGAATGTGTAATAAGTGTAATGGATTGGGTGTTGTCAACGANATTAATTTAGAAAGTATTATTCCTGATAAAAAGAAGAGTATTTATAATGGTGGAATNGTTCCAATTGGAAGTTTTAAAAATAATTGGATTTTTAAACANTTGAAGACAATTTCTGAGANNTATAATTTTGATTTAAAAGATCCAATTAACAAAATCCCAAATAATGCATTTGATNTGATTCTTAATGGNGGGAATGAGGTNTTTTCAGTAGAATCAAAATCTCTTGGACTNACCAGAAAATATCATATTGATTTTGATGGAATNATTCCATTTATAAAATCCCAGTTTGACGAGAATTATTCCTCTAGAATNAAAAGATGGGCAAAAGGATTTATGAATANTNTAAAATGTTACAGCTGTAATGGAAGTAGATTAAAAATGGAATCTATGAATTTTTTTATAAATAATAAAAATATTTATGATTTGTGTTCAATGGATATTTTAAGTTTAAAAAAATGGTTCAATAAAACACAATTGAAATTAAATAAAAGAGATAAAATAATCTCTGAAGAGATCATCAAAGAACTTAATAAAAGGATAGATTTTTTACTTAATGTTGGCCTTGATTATTTATCACTTGAAAGATCGTCAAAGTCACTCTCTGGAGGTGAATCTCAAAGGATAAGGCTTGCTACACAAATCGGCTCTCAACTTGTTGGAGTTCTTTACATACTTGATGAACCAAGTATTGGACTTCATCAGATGGATAATTCTAAATTAATTGATTCATTGAAAGGATTAAGAGATCTTGGTAACTCAATTATTGTGGTTGAACATGATAAAGAAATAATGGAAAAATCAGATCATATCATTGATGTTGGTCCCCATGCTGGAAAAAAGGGAGGAGAAATTATTTTTGAGGGCACCTATAAAAATATGATAGAATCTAATACTTTGACAGCAAATTATTTAAATGGGACAAAGAAGATAAACGTCCCAATCAAAAGAAGAAAAAAAAATAACAAAATATTAAAATTAATAGGTTGTTCAGGAAATAACTTAAAGAATATTGATGTTGAATTCCCCATTGGATTATTAATAGGTATTACAGGTGTTTCTGGAAGTGGGAAATCAACATTAATCAATGAAACCTTATATCCAATTTTAAATAATCACTTTTACAACGGAGTAAAAGAACCTTTAACCTACAAAAAAATTGAGGGGATTGAGTATTTGGATAAAGTAATAGAAATTAATCAGTCCCCAATTGGTAGAACTCCCAGAAGTAATCCTGCTACATACACAGGGGTTTATAGTGATATAAGAAGTTTATTTGCAATGATACCAGAGTCATTAATTAGAGGCTATAAACCTGGAAGATTTAGTTTCAATGTTGTTGCTGGAAGATGTGAACAGTGTCAAGGAGCAGGTTTGAAAAAAATTGAAATGAATTTTTTGCCAGATGTATATGTTAATTGTGATGTATGTAATGGAAAAAGATTCAATCGAGAAACATTAGATGTAAGATACAAGGGAAAATCAATTTCAGATGTTTTGAACATGACAATTAATGATGCGTGCAATTTTTTTGAAAAACACCCAAAAATTTTCAATAAACTGAAAACCATAAAAGATGTTGGTTTAGGATATATAACTTTAGGACAACAGTCTACAACTCTTTCAGGAGGTGAAGCTCAAAGAATTAAATTGGCAACAGAACTTTCAAAAAAAGATACTGGGAACACCTTATATATTTTAGATGAGCCTACAACTGGCTTACACTTCCAAGACATTAAGGTGCTTTTAGAAATGATAAATAAACTTGCAAATAAAGGCAATACTATTATAATTATTGAACACAATATGGATGTTATTAAAACGACTGATTACATAATCGAAATAGGACCTAAAGGAGGAGATAGAGGAGGTAAGATAATATTTGAAGGATCAACAGAGAAACTGATAAATGTTTCAAATAGCCCCACAGCTAAATATCTAAAAAAAGAATTAACTTCGGAATAACTTATGCACGGAAAAGATCTTAAAAACTGGAATGAGATTAAAACAAATGATTCATGGTCGGTTTTCAAGATTATGGGTGAGTTTGTTGATGGTTACGAAAAAATGAGTAAAATAGGACCATGTGTTTCTATTTTTGGATCTGCAAGAACTAAAGAAGACGATAAGTTTTATAAACTGGCAACAACAATCGCTAAAGATATAGTGGATATGGGTTTCGGTATCATAACGGGAGGAGGCCCAGGAATTATGGAGGCGGCAAATAAGGGTGCAAAAGAAGCTCTGGGTTCATCAGTGGGATTAAATATTGAATTGCCTTTTGAACAAGACCATAATAATTTTATAGATGATGATAAATTACTGGAATTTGATTACTTTTTTGTCAGAAAAGTCATGTTTGTTAAGTACTCTCAAGGATTTGTAGTTATGCCAGGTGGATTTGGAACATTAGATGAATTATTTGAAGCCATTACATTAATACAAACAAAAAAATCTCAAAAATTTCCAATTATTCTAGTAGGCTCTAAATTTTGGGAGAATTGCTATACTTGGATTAGGTCTACACTAGTAGAAGATTTTAATTACATATCACCAGATGAATTGGATTTAATTTCAATTGTTGATTCCTCAAGTGAAGTCGTTGAAATTCTATCAAAATTCTATAAACAAAAATCAATTAGTCCAAATTTCTGACAAAACAATAAATGAGAAAAATTTTTGTTTTGTTTCTTTTTTTTTCATGGAATATTTCTGGTCAACATTCATATGATATAGATGCTAANTTTGATCCAAAAAAAGCTGAAATATCCATTAACCAGACTTTAACCTTCATAAATAATTATGAAATAGAATTAAACTATTTAATTTTAAATGATTGGGCACACTCCTACTCCACTTCATTGTCTAACTTAGGCAAAAGACTTTCTGAGGAATACATTCTTTCATTTCAAAGATCTACTAAAAATCAAAGAGGCTACACTGNAATAAAAAAAATTTCTNATCAAAAAAATCTTTTAAATTTTTCAAGATTGGAAAATAATATTGATTTGATTAAAGTAGAGTTAAGNAACCCTCTTAAGCCCAATGATTCTTTAAAAATTAACATCATTTATGATGTAAAGATCCCAATAGATGATTTTACAGGTTATGGAATCAGTAATTCAAGAAATATAAACATTAGAGATTGGTATTTAACTTTTGCAGGTATCGATAAAGATGAATGGAAAACTGAAAGTAACCTNGATTTAAATGATTTATTCCATGATCCAGCCTATTTTAAATTCAAGATTAGTTATCCAAAGGACTATACTTTAATTTCAGACATTACACCAAAAACACTATTGTCAGATGATGCAAAAAATATAATTTTTGATTCAAAAAAAGAAATTAGGAAAAATTCAAATCTTATTTTAAGTCAAAATCCAAANTTTAAAGTTTATGTTGTGNATGGAGTTAGAATATATTCTGATGTCGAAAATAAGGAGGGNAAATCTGACTCTCTGATTAATAAATTAATAANATTCTTTGATAAAAAGACTGGNAATAATATTCCGTTAAACAATATTGATGAAAATGATATAAAGAAAAACTNAATAGTCGATAGGATTTTTAGATTTGCGAATGAAAAAATAGGTGTTTATCCTTTTAATACAATGATTGTTTCTAGAAAAAATCAGTCTAGAAGACCAATATATGGAATCAATAATCTACCCAAAATCATAAGCCCNTTTGACCAATCTTTTTTATTTGAATATAACTTTTTGAAAGAATTTTTACATACTTACNTAGAGGAGGCAATTACTTTTGACAAAAGAAAAAGATATTGGGAAACAGANGGTATCGTTATTTTCTTGATGATGAATTACATTGAAAAATACTACCCCGAATTAAAATTCATTGGAAAATATAGCGAATACAAAATCTTTAAAAACAGAAATTATGCCAGTTATAGTTTTAATGATCAGTTCAGGTTATTTGAAAATATAATTTCAAGCAGAAACATTAACCAAACTGTAAGTACTCCAAGAGACTCTCTTACCAGGATTAATCTAAAAATAATCAATCCTTATAAAGCTGGTTTAGGTTTAAAAATGCTATCAAAATCCACCCAGAAAAATAAAGTAGAAAACTCAATAAAAAAATATTATAAAAAAAATAAATTAACTTCTTTAGATTCAAAATCACTCAAANATATTATTCAAAATGAGACAAATAATAGTTCGACCTGGTTCTTTGATGAACACTTGGGAAAAAAATTTTTTCTTGATTACGACATAAGAAAGATTAATGAAACTGAAAAAAATACTTTTTTTAAAATCTCTAAATCAATTAAATCAAGCTCACCTGTTCAAATTTCTTTATTAAAAAAAGAGAATGTTATGGACGAAAAATGGGTAACATTTAATAACACAGATACTATCGTTTCATTTAATTCAAAACTCTATGACTTTGTTGAATTAAATAAAAATCGATTCAAAAATGAGACTAATTTTAAGAACAATTTTGCTTCATTTAACAAATACACAAAACCAACCAAATTTGTTCTTTTCAATGATTTTGATAACATATATCAAAGACAATTAAATTATATTCCTCTNTTNGGTTATAATTTATATGATGGGCTTATGCCTGGAATGACCCTTACTAATTTAACATTAATAAAAAAACCATTTGGATANAAATTCAAACCATTCTATTCTTCNAAACAAAAAAAAATCTTAGGAAGTATGAGTCTCAAATACACNAAATATAGTGAGAATAAAAAATTATTCAGCACACAATACTTTATTAGCGCCTCTACTTTTCATTATAAAGAAAATTTATCTTATTCAACATTTTTTCCCTCTTTGACATTTACTTTTAGAAATAAAGANTTAAGATCAAATTTTAGACAATTTCTATATTTTAAATATATCAGTGTATATAGAGAAGAAAATTTAAGTCAAAAAGATAATCCTAATTATAATATATTCAATGCAAAATATATTTTGAGTGATTCATATGGTGGNAAGGGTATTTCACTAAATACAGATCTTCAAATCAATAAATCATTTATAAAAACATCAATTACGGCAAAATACAGAAACTATTACAAAGACAACAGGCAATACAATTTGAGAATATTTTTAGGCAAATTTTTGAATAATAAAACCAATGATGATTTTTTTAGTTTTTCAACATTTAGACCCAGGGANTATATGTTTAATTACAATATACTTGGNAGATCTGAAACAACTGGTTTTTACAGTCAGCAATTCATAAATACTGACGGAGCAATGAAATCAAGAGTAAACCCAGAGTTTTCAAATAATTGGATGTTTTCAATTAATACTGGAACTACAATTTGGCAATGGATAGAAGCTTATTATGATTTTATTGTAATTAAAAATAAAGGGTTTAANGTTAAAACAGCATTTGACTCAGGAATAAGATTAAATATACTTACTGATTATTTTGAATTATTTTTTCCTTTTTATTCTTCCATTGGAAATGAATTAAAGATGTCCAATTACTCTGAAAAAATAAGATTCAAAATCACTATTGATCCAAATACTGTATCAGGTCTTTTCACAAGAAGATGGTTTTAAAAAATCTAGGGTTTTTTTACTAAATTTGATGACCCTTTAAATGAATGACAATATAGANCTTAAGAAAGAAATTTCCTTTGAAACTTTTAAAACACAAGTTTTAGATGATTACAAAATAATAGTTGTTAGTAGAGAAGCTAGTCTTTTNGGACGTAGAGAAGTTTTAAACGGCAAAGCCAAATTTGGGATTTTNGGAGATGGTAAAGAGCTACCACAAATTGCAATGNCTAAAGTTTTTCAAAAAGGTGATTTTAGATCTGGTTACTATCGAGATCAGACTTTTATGATGGCTATTAACGAACTTTCAACTAAACAACTTTTTTCAGGTCTTTATGCGAATACTGATTTCAATGAAGAACCAATGTCAGGTGGACGCCAAATGGGTGCCCATTTTAGTACAATTAGTCTAAATCAAGATGGATCATGGAAAAACTTGATGAATCAGAAAAATTCAAGTCCTGACATTTCATGTACAGGTTCTCAAATGCCAAGACTACTGGGACTTGCTCAGGCCTCTAAACTTTACAGAAAATTGAAAATTAAGAACAGTGAATTGTTTTCAGAAAATGGTAATGAAATTGCTTGGGGGACTATTGGAAATGCAAGNACAAGCGAAGGTATGTTCTTTGAAATTCTGAATGCTGCTGGAGTCCATCAGGTTCCAATGGTGGTAAGTGTTTGGGACGATAATTATGGTATTTCAGTTGAAAATAAAGATCAAACGATTAAAGAAAGTATCTCTGAAGCATTGATGGGGTTTCAAAGATCTGAAGAAAAAGATGGTTTTCAAATATTTGAAGTAAAAGGCTGGGATTATCCCAATTTAATTCANACTTATCAAAAAGCTAATGATATTNCTCGTGAAAAACACATTCCTGTTATAATTCATGTTACTGAACTCACACAGCCTATTGGACATTCTACATCTGGTTCGCACGAAAGATATAAATCTGATAAACGATTGGANTGGGAGAAAGCTTATGATTGTAANTTTAGAATGAAAAAATGGATTATTGATAACCAAATCGCTAGCAAAGAAGAATTGGACTTAATTGAGGAAAAATCTATTAAAGAGGTTAAAGATGCCAAGAATGAAGCATGGAATACTTATTTAAAACCTATAATTTCAAGAAAAAATGATTTACTTGATATCTTAGAGAAAATAAATCTATTTGATAATATCAACTTAGAATCATCAATTCTTCAACTCAAAAAGATAAAAGAGCCCAATAATAAAGATTTATTGAGTTGTTCAAGAGCAGTTTTAAGAAAACTAATTGGATACAAAAGCAATGAAATAGATATGTTAAAAGATTGGACAATAAGAATTAAAAGAGATAATCAAAAAANATACAGCTCCAATCTTTACAATGAATATTCTTCAAATGAGGAAAATGTANANTTAATTAAGCCAGANTACGATGATAAATCCAAATTAGTTGATGGTCGAATTGTTTTGAGAAATAATTTTAGAAGACTTTTTGAAAAGTATGACAATCTTTTAATTTTTGGGGAAGATATAGGAAAAATTGGTGATGTTAATCAAGGTTTGGAGGGTCTTCAGGAATTATTTGGTAAAGATCGTGTCGGAGACCGTGGAATTCGTGAAGCCTCAATTATAGGAGAAGGAATTGGTTTGGCACTCAGAGGGTTCAGACCAATTGCTGAAATTCAATATCTAGACTATATTTTTTATGCTCTACAAATATTAAGCGACGACCTTGCTACTTTACATTACAGGACCTGTGGAAAGCAAATTGCTCCATTAATTGTAAGAACAAGAGGTCACAGATTGGAAGGTATTTGGCATTCGGGTTCTCCAATGGGAGCACTTTTATCTACATTAAGAGGAATCAACATTCTTGTTCCAAGGAATATGGTTCAAGCCGCTGGAATGTATAACACGTTNCTTAAGTGTCAAGAACCAGCAATTTTGATTGAATCATTAAATGGGTATAGATTAAAAGAAAAAGAACCCTCCAATTTAGCAGAATTTAATATAAAACTAGGAAAAACTGAGTTTCTTAGGATTGGTAAAGATTTAACAGTTGTTTCTTATGGGTCTACGATTNGATTAGTTGAAAAGGCTTCTAAGGAACTAGAGAAAATTAATATTGATATTGAAATCATAGATCTTCANACTCTAATTCCTTTTGACAAAGAGATGTCTATAAGATCCAGTTTAGAAAAAACTAATAAAATTTTAGTTGTTGATGAAGATGTTCCTGGAGGAGCCTCATCATATATTATTAATAAAGTTATTGAAGACCAAGATGCGTTCGAGTTACTAGATAGTAAACCAGTTACATTGACAGCTAAATCTCACAGGCCCCCATATGGAACTGATGGTGATTACTTTTCTAAACCATCAATGGATGATATTATTGAAACGATTATTAATATTATGAACGAATACAATCCGAAATCTTTTCCAAATATTTAATTATTTATAATTTGCACAATCATTTGTCTCAATAAGTCACCACTTGAAACATTTGACCCTTTGTATCCTTTTGTTTTTAGATCAAAATCTCTAATTAAAGAGATAATTTTACTGATTTTTTTTAATGAATAGTTTCTAGAAGCCTTTATATATTCGTCAACAAAGTATGGATTGATTCCAATTATTTTGGAAATGTTAGAGCTTGATTTATTTTCAATACTGTGAAGTTGAAAAATCTGTATAAAATAATTAAAAACTAAAGTAATCGTTACTTGTACTGGGTGTTTATTGATATTTTTAGACATGTAATTACAAATTTTTAAGGCCTTTTCTAGATTTTTTTCACCGATTGCATTTCTAAGTTCAAAGATGTTGTAATCTTTGCTGAAACCAATATTTTTCTCNATAAGATGATCTGTGATTTTTTTATCCTTAGAGATGATTTTTAGTTTTTCTATTTGGTTTACTATTTTGTTCAAGTCGTTTCCCAAGAATTCAAACAACATGAAAGATGCTTTATTATCTATAATAAAGTTTTCATTTTCAAGACGGGCTCTAATCCATGCTGNAATTTGATTATCATACATCTTTTTACAATTTATAATCATTCCAAATTTTTGAACACTTTTGAAAAGTTTTTTTCTCTTATCCAGNACCTTGTATTTGTAATTGATAATAAGAATCGTACTCATTNAAGGGTTTAAAGCATAATCTGAAAGTNAATCTAAAGTTCTGGATAGGTGTTGAGCTTCTTTAATGATAACAATCTGGTATTCACTATTTATGGGGTAACGTTTACACACAGAAATGATTTCCTGCACTGACGTGTCTTTTCCATACAAAATTGTTTTGTTAAAACTTGTTTGATCATTATTTAAAATATTTTCATCACAATATTTGGTAAAATAATCAATATAATAAGTTTCATCCCCCATTAAGAAATATATTGGTGAATATATTTTATTTTTAACCTTATTAATAACTCTATCTATTTCTTGACTTGTCATGNATAAATTCAAATTGAAAAAACTTAATTTTCCAAATTATAACTTCAATTTTAAAATTAATGATAATAAACCTTATATTTTTGATGTAGTNAGAAAAAAATTTATTGTTTTAACCCCCGAAGAATGGGTTAGGCAAAATGTTGTTAAATATTTAATTGAAAAGGATGTATCATTAAACCATATAGCAATAGAAAAAAAAATTATTGTCAACAATCTAAAGAAAAGATTCGATATTGTGGTTTTTGATAGAGACTCTAATGTATTACTTTTGGTTGAATGTAAATCAAGTGATGTTAAAATCGATCAAAAAGTCTTTGACCAAATAGCAATCTACAATAAATCTATAAACTCAAATTACATGATGGTAACTAATGGTTTGGATCACTATTATTTTGAAATTGATTACACAAAAATGAATTATAAATTTTTAAATAAATTTCCACTTAAATGAAAATAGGCATAGCAATTCTAAATTATAATGGATTGAATCTTTTAAAGAAGTTTTTGCCGAGCGTAGTTATTAATTCTGGGAAACATCAAATATATGTGATNGACAATAATTCAAACGATGATTCAATTGATTTTATAGAAAAAAATTTTAAACAAATTAATATTATTAGAAATGAAGAAAATTATGGGTTTGCAAAGGGTTACAATCAGGGATTAAAACAAATAAAAGAAGAAGTTGTTTGTTTATTAAATAATGATATTGAAGTTACAAGAAATTGGCTTCATCCCATTTTAAAAACATTTGAAACAGAAATAGAAACTGTTGTTATACAACCTAAAATTCTAGACTTCAAGAATAAAAATATGTTTGAATATGCTGGTGCTGCAGGTGGTTTCATTGATTATTATGGATATCCATATTGCAGAGGAAGGATATTTGACGAAATTGAAAAGGACAATGGTCAGTATNATGATGATATTGAAATTTTTTGGGCTTCAGGAGCTTGTTTTTTTATTAGAAAATGTGTTTTTGATGAGCTTGGTGGATTTGATGAGAATTTTTACAACCATATGGAAGAAATTGATTTATGCTGGAGAATTGAAAATTTACAAAAAGGTTATAAGAAAAAATTTATTTATAAAAGCATAGTTTACCATTTAGGAGGAGGGTCTTTAGATTACTCAAATCCAAAAAAACTTTTTTATAATGTCAGAAATCACAAGTGGATGGTAATAAAAAACACGAATGAAAGTTATATTTTTAACTTTAATCCATTCTCAGTTTTTACGATAATCCCATGGTTTANTTTATTATTTGCATTAAATAATTTATTGAGTCTAAAATTTTTTCATTCTTTTGAAATAATTAAAGGTTATTTTTCNGTTTGGGGTCATAAAGATGGAAAGAAGGTTAATTTGGATCATAATTATTACTTATCGAGANCAGACAATAAAAAACCCAAGTATTACGTTATATATTCAATTATATTCAATTATTTAATTCTAAGAAAAAGAAAGTTTTCCGAATTAAATAAGAATTAAATTANTATTTTAATCAATTAATATTTTATTATTTTTGAATAATTAATTAAACCTCAAACATGAAAAAAATTTTTTTATTAATCATATCGATTTCAATACTGGTACCCTCTTGCGTATCACAAAAAAAATATGCTGCACTTGAAGCTATGAATCAACAAAGCAAGGATTTATTAAATTCTGCGACAGTTAAATTAAACACTTGTATAGATGAAAAAGCTAGTGCAGAAGCAGATTTAAAGTCTTTAAAAGAACAAGTCACATTTTTAACTAATAACAATCAGGATCTTATTAATACAATGGGAAATTTAACTACTTTATCCCAAAAAGGAGCTGAGAACCTTGAAAGATCCTTGGAGAGTATGAAAGAGAAAGATTTAACAATCAATTCAATGAGGGATGCTGTAACTAGAAGAGATTCAGTAACACTTGCACTTGTCACGAGCTTAAAAGGAACTTTAATTGATATTAACGACAAAGATATCGAGGTGAATGTTGAGAAAGGAGTTGTGTTTATTTCAATTTCGGATAAACTTCTATTCAACAGCGGAAGCTATGTTGTTTCAGACAGAGCAAAGGAAGTCCTAGGAAAAGTCGCAAAAGTTGTATTGGACAAACCTGAAATTGAATTTATGGTTGAAGGTCATACCGATAACAAGTCAATTCAAAACGAAGTTCTGATTGATAACTGGGATCTAAGTGTAAAAAGAGCTACTGCTGTAGTGAGAGTTTTACAAAATGACTTTGGAGTTCAACCCGAAAGAATGACCGCAGCTGGAAGAAGTTACTACGTACCTGTTGCAGATAATGAAACCGCTGAAAACAGGTCTAAAAATAGAAGAACAAGAATTGTTGTACTTCCAAAATTAGATCAATTTTATGATCTTCTTGAACAAGGCATGAAGGCTGCTGGAGGAAAATAATTTTTTTTAAAAATCATGAAATTAGTACAAAACACACCTTTGGGTGTGTTTTTTTTTAAATATTTATAAAGTTCATGATATTACCCAATTAAATAGTCGACATTTGCATCCAAATTTAATTGATGCAAAGTTTTGAAGAAATCGGATTATCCAAAGAATTACTAAAATCTATAGGTGAAATTGGTTTCAAAACCCCTACTCCAATTCAAAAAAAATCAATTCCTTTCTTATTGCGAAAGAATAAAGATTTAATAGCACTAGCTCAAACGGGGACCGGAAAAACTGCAGCATTTGGATTACCAATCTTGCAACAAATTGATAATCATGTTAAAAATGTACAAACAATTGTTTTGTGTCCTACCAGAGAATTGTGTATCCAAATCTCAAATGATTTAGAGCAATATTCAAAATATTTAGATTTAGTTAAAGTACTCCCTGTATACGGAGGAACAAGTATTGAAAATCAAATCAAATCAATTAAAAAAGGTGTTCAAGTTGTTGTTGGAACTCCAGGAAGAACAAAGGACTTAATAAATCGAAAAATATTAAAATTAAATATTGTTAACAGAGTTGTTTTAGATGAAGCGGATGAAATGTTAAGTATGGGATTTAAAGACGACTTAGATTATATATTAAACAAAACATCAACTAAAAGACAAACCTTATTGTTTTCGGCTACAATGTCAAAAGAAGTTATAAATATCTCAAAAAAATACATGAAGGGAGCTGAGGANATTGCTGTATCAAAGATTAATTCTGGTGCTAANAATGTGAAACATCATATTTATAATGCCACTTCCAGAANAAAATATGAGACCCTGAAAAGAATTGTAGATTTTAATCCAAATATTTACGGAATTGTTTTTTGTAGAACCAGACGCGAAACAAAAGATATTGTAAAGAAATTTATAAATGATGGTTATAATTCTGATGCAATACATGGTGATCTTTCACAGAGTCAAAGAGATCAAGTTATGTTAAGATTTAAAGATAAATCATTACAAATCCTTGTCGCAACTGACGTTGCGGCAAGAGGTTTAGATGTTGAAGATTTGACGCACGTAATAAATTATTCTCTCCCAGATGACCCCGAAGTTTACACTCATAGAAGTGGAAGAACTGGAAGGGCCGGCAAAAATGGTATATCAATAGCAATTATAAATAATAGAGATTTAAGGAAGGTTAAATTAATAGAAAAAACAAGTCAAATTAAATTTTTAAATAAAGAAGTACCTAACGGAAAAGATATATGTTCAAATCAGCTTATGGAGCTTATTGATAGAATAGAAAAAGTAAAAGTTGATGAAAAACAAATTGAACCTTATTTGAACGACATATATAAAAAGCTTGAAGGTTTAAATAGAGANGATCTAATAAAACATTTTATTTCAAATGAATTTAATAGATTTTTAGATTATTATAAAAACAGAGAAGATATTAATCATTTAACTAGAAAAAACAAGTCAAATCAAAAAGAAAAAAACTCCAAAAAAATTAAACTTATAAATTTTTCAATTAACGTGGGTAGAAAAAATGGATTTTCTCCTATTGAACTGATCTCATTAATTAGTAGTATTTTAAAATCGAAAAAAATTAAAATAGGGAGCATTGATATTAGAGAGTCGTACTCAATTTTTGAGATAGATAGTAAAATAAAGAACGATCTTAAAAAAAAATTTAATAAAATTAATTACAATGATCTAAAGTTGACAGTGACAGAAACAAGTGAAGAAATTCAAAAAAAACATAATAACAAGAACAAACGTAGTTTTGTTTCTAATAAAAAAAGAAACCCTAGATCAAAAGATCATTCAAGAAAAAGTAGAAAAAATAAAAAGAGAAGACATTAGTTTGCTAACAAATCATATTTTGCAAATGTTAATAATATTTTTTTAGTTCCACTTGTTTCAAAACTTACCTCTGCTTTTTTNTCTCGACCNTCACCCTCAGTAGAAATTACCTTGCCTTTACCAAATCTATTGTGGATTATAAGATCTCCCTTATTAATGTCAATAAAATCAGCTTTATGATTAAGAAAATTATTATTTATTTTCTTTGAAAACTTTTTTGGCTTNAGTATTCGTAAACTATTTTTGCNAAGNGAATNAGAGAAAAANTTATTTTTTTCTGTAATTAAATGTAAATAACTGTCATCTATTTCCTTAATGAACCTACTTGGTTCACATTCATTCAATTTTCCCCATCTATACCTTGTTTGAGCATAAGTAATTGTAACTTTTTTTTGTGCTCGAGTAATTGCTACATAAAACAGTCTTCTTTCTTCTTCTAGATCTGATCTGTTTGTCATACTCAATGCTGATGGAAACAGGTCTTCTTCAACCCCAACTATATAGACATGATTAAATTCAAGACCTTTTGAAAGATGAATAGTCATTAACGACACTCGTTTTGTGCTCTCATCAATATTTTTATCAAGCTCTGAAATTAATGACACGTCTTCAAGGAACTCAGTAAGACTACCTTTTGCGTTTATCACATCTTTTTGGCCTTCAACAAAATCCTTAATTCCGTTAACTAATTCTTCAATATTTTCAATTCTTGAAACAGATTCCTGACTTTGGTCTGATTTTAATATATCAATAATTTTAATTCTATTGATCAATTCTTTTGCCATTTCAAACGCATTTAAATCATTATTTAAAACTCTCAANGCATCTATAAGAATCGTAAAACTTTTTATTTTATTTTTGGTACCANTATTTAGATTNAGATNAATATTTTCGATGTTTGAAACAACTTCAAATAATGTTATGTTTTTCTCATTACTATAAAGTATAAGTTTGTCAAGAGTTGTTTGACCAATTCCTCTTGTTGGATAGTTTATTATTCTTTTAAAACTCTCTTCATCAGAAGTATTAATAATTAATCGAAAGTATGCCAATATATCTTTAATTTCTTTTCTTTGGTAAAACGAAAGACCCCCATAAACTTGATAGGAAATGTTTTTTCTCCTCAGGGCATCCTCAATTGATCTAGACTGAGCATTGGTTCGGTACAATACGGCAAATGAATTATTTTCNAGNTGAAGGTTATTTTTATTTTCGAAAATCGAAGATGCAATATACCTTCCCTCCTCTGAATCAGTAATAGATTGGTTGACCGTTATTTTATCACCTACTTCATTTTCAGTCCAAACTTTTTTTTCAAGCTTATTAACATTATTTCTTATTACTGAATTTGCTGCATTAACAATGTTTTGCGTTGATCTATAGTTTTGCTCTAGTCTATAAATTGAGGAATCCGGGTAATCCTTTTTGAAGTTCAAAATATTTTCGATGTTAGCTCCGCGGAAACTATAAATACTCTGAGCATCATCACCAACAACACAAAGATTTTCATTTTTATCGGCAAGTGCCTTAACTATCAAATATTGAGAATGATTAGTGTCTTGATATTCATCAACATGTATATATTTAAATCTACTTTGATATTTATTTAGAATTTCAGGGAACTTATTTAATAATTCATTTGTTTTCAAAAGTAAGTCATCAAAATCCATCGCAGAAGCCTTAAAGCATCTGTTTACATAATTTTGATAAATTTTTCCAAACATTGGACGTCTTGAGTCAATATCTTGTTGAACTAGTTCAGGATTATTAAGATATGATTTAACAGTAATTAGGTTATTTTTTAATGATGAAATTCTAGTTCTAATATTTTTATATTTATAAAGGTCTTTATCCAATCGAAGCTCTTTTATAATCGAAGAAATTAACCGATCCGCATCTTGAGTGTCNTATATTGTGAAGTTTGAGCTNTATCCTAAATAATCAGATTCAGTCCTTAAAATTCTCGCAAAAATTGAATGGAATGTACCCATCCAAATACTTCTTGAATTTGATTCACCAACAATTTCAGAAATTCTTGATTTCATTTCTCTTGCTGCTTTGTTTGTAAACGTTAACGCTAATATTGAAAATGGATCAACCCCGTCCTCAATTAAATTTGCAATTCGATAAGTCAGAACTCTGGTTTTTCCAGACCCAGCACCAGCNATAACCATAATAGGACCATCCTTGTGAACCGCTGGTAGTTTTTGTGATTCATTTAATTGTGATAAAAACTTATTCAATTAAAAAAANTTTGATTTAGATGTTTGGATTGATGGTTTTATCTTATAAAGTTAATAAATTATATTAGTGATGTGAAAGATAACTACTTGTTAAATTCAATTGAATATTTAAAAGGAGTTGGCCCTAACCGTTCAATATTATTAAAATCTGAATTAAAAATCTTCACAATTGAAGATTTAATAAATTTTTATCCTTACCGATATATTGACAGAACTAAGTTCTATAAAATTTCTGAATTAATAAATACAACATCTTATGTTCAGATTATTGGTAGGTTCATAGACTTTAAATATTCATCGGGAACAAGAAATAGTAGATTGGTTGGAATCTTTAGTGATGGTGAAGATCAAATAGATATAATTTGGTTTAAAGGCCAAAAATGGATTGAAAAAACAATTGATATAAATAAATATTATATAATTTATGGAAAACTAAACTTTTACAATAATAAGTTTTCTATACCACATCCAGAAATTGAGATATTTGACAAGTTCAAAAAAAAGAAACAGAACAATCTAATTCCAGTCTACTCATCCTCCGAAAAATTAAATAAAAGAGGAATAAACAATAAATTGTTTAGAGAATTAATAACTAACATCTTTAGTGACTTCAATAACAACCTTAAAGAAAACTTAAATCGTCAAATTAATGAGAAACACAATTTAATAACCAAATACCAGGCACTTTACAATATTCATTTTCCAAGAAATCAAATTCTTTTGAAAAAAGCTCAGTTTAGATTGAAATATGAGGAGTTTTTCTTTATACAGCTTCAGTTTTTCTATAAAAACATTGATAACAAAAATAAATTTAAAGGTTTTTTGTTTTCAAAAGTTGGGATTTTTTTTAACACATTCTTTCACAAAAATTTAAAATTTGAATTAACAAATGCTCAGAAAAGAGTAGTCAAAGAAATTAGAAAAGATTTTTCTAGTAATACACAAATGAACAGATTATTACAGGGCGATGTAGGTTCAGGTAAGACAATTGTTGCCTTATTATCGNCACTAATTGCTATAGATAACGGGTTTCAAACATGTTTAGTAGCACCAACGGAGATTTTAGCTCAACAACACTTCAAT
Source organism: Flavobacteriales bacterium (assembly GCA_002705485.1). GTDB lineage: Bacteria > Bacteroidota > Bacteroidia > Flavobacteriales > Flavobacteriaceae > MAG-121220-bin8. The sequence continues at coordinate 21,590 of PAGT01000053.1, forward strand.
AGTATTACTGAAGCCTTACAAAACTTAAATTTACAAGTTAAAATTTTAACTGGATCTACAAAAAATAAANATCGAGTTGTTTTATTTGAGGAGCTAAAAAAAGGCACTATTGATATTCTTGTTGGCACTCATGCTGTATTTGAAGATAATGTAGTGTTTAAAAATTTAGGACTTGCTATAATTGATGAGCAACACAGGTTTGGAGTTGTACAGAGATCAAAGCTTTGGAAAAAAAATTCAACTCCCCCTCATGTTCTGGTTATGACTGCTACACCAATACCCAGAACACTTGCAATGAGTGTTTACGGTGATTTAGACATTTCTACTATCGACGAACTTCCTCCCGGGAGACACCCTGTGAAAACAGTTAAAAGAACTGACAAAAACAGACTCGGCGTTATTAGATTTATTAAGGAAGAAATTAATAAAGGAAGACAGATATATATAGTTTATCCATTAATCGAGGAATCCAAAAAAATGGATTACAAAGATTTAATGGATGGTTATGAAAGTATGTCTAGAGATTTCCCGCTAGAAAAATACCAAATTGGAATTTTACATGGCAGAATGAAAGATCAAGAAAAAGATTTTGAAATGCAGAGATTTAAGGAAGGTAAAACACAAATCATGGTATCAACAACAGTGATTGAGGTTGGNGTTAACATTCCTAATGCAAGTGTAATGATTATTGAAAGTGCAGAAAGATTTGGATTATCTCAGCTTCATCAATTGAGGGGAAGAGTTGGGAGAGGCACNGAGAAAAGCTACTGTATATTAATGACAAAAGAAAAAATAAGTAATGATGCAAAAAAAAGAATTGATGTCATGACTCAAACCAATGATGGATTTAAAATTGCTGAAGTTGATATGGATTTAAGAGGACCAGGAAATTTATTAGGAACACAGCAAAGTGGATTGTTAAATTTCAAAATAGCAGACATAATTAAGGACAAAGACATCTTGAAATTATCAAGAAATGATGCCAAGCAAATAATTGAAAATGATCCTCTGCTAAAAAATGAAGAAAACAAAGGAATAAAAAAAGAGTTTAATAGAATAAACAAATCATCAATTCTTTGGAAATACATTAGTTAATATATATCAAAATATCTATGATAAAATAATCATAGTTGTATATTTACATTAGTTAATTGTTTATGAAAATATCACTTAATTGGCTTTCAGATTTTTTAAATATTGATATTCAACCAAAAGAAATATCAGCTATTTTAACTGACATCGGATTAGAAGTTGAAGGAGAATACAATTATGAACTCTATAAAGGTGGATTAAATGGTCTTGTTGTTGGAAAAGTTTTAAGTTGTGTCAAGCATCCAAATGCCGACAGATTAAAGTTGACTAAAGTTAATGTAGGAGGTGACAAACCCCTTCAAATAGTTTGTGGGGCTCCCAACGTAGCAGAGAATCAAACTGTCGTTGTTGCCACAATAGGCTCTTGTTTAAACACGATTAATAACGAGAAAATTATAATAAAAAAAAGTAAAATTAGAGGCGAAATCAGTGAGGGAATGATTTGTGCTGAAGATGAGATTGGTGTAGGTATGTCTCATGATGGAATCATCGTTTTGGAAAGTAAACACAAACCTGGAAGTAAAGTCTCTAATATTTTCAAAAACTATGAAGATGTTATTTTTGATATTGGTTTAACACCAAATAGATCTGATGCAATGAGTCACTATGGAGTTGCCAGAGATTTACGTGCAGCCTTACTAATGAAGTCCAAAAATACAGAACTCATAAGTCCTCCTATCTCATCCTTTTATGTTAACTCAAGAAACAGGAGAATGAGTGTTAATATTGAGGATCCTTCCTTATGTGCAAGATTTTCTGGGATCTGCATCGAAAATCTTGAAATTAAGGAATCTCCAGGTTGGCTTAAAAATCGTTTATTGGCGATTGGTTTAAATCCAATTAACAATGTAGTAGATATTACTAATTTTGTTCTTCACGAACTNGGGCAACCCTTACATGCTTATGATTTAGATAAGTTTCANACTAATGATATTGAAGTTAAATGCTTAAAAGCTGGAACTTCTTTCACAACACTCGATGGAGTAAAAAGAAAGCTAAAAGGAAATGATTTGATGATTTGTGATGGAAATATCCCTATGTGTATTGCCGGTGTATTCGGAGGATCTGAATACGGTGTCAATAATAACACTAAATCAATATTTTTAGAAAGTGCATTCTTTGATCCGGTTTCTGTTAGAAAAACCTCCAAACAACACTCAATAATTAGTGACGCTTCATTTAGGTTTGAAAGAGGTGTTGATATTGAAATGGTAGAACATGCTTTGAAAAGAGCTGCAATATTAATTTGTGAACTTTGTAACGGAAGCGTCTGTAGTGAAATTGTTGATGAATATAAAAATAACTTTGAAGAAAAGTCAATTTTATTAAATTATGAAAAGACTAATAATTTAATTGGTCAAGTTATTCCTCCCGAAATTATAAAATCAATTCTTACATCACTTGACTTCAAAATCAATAACATTACCGAAACAGGCGTTGGGATAACCGTTCCAGGATATAGACATGATGTTCACCGAGAATGTGATGTAGTTGAGGAAATATTACGAATTTATGGGTTCAATGAAATTAACTTGTCTAATAAAATGTCAATTTCAATTAATTCAGTTCAAAAAAACTCATATTATCAAATTGAAAACACTATTTCTAACTATTTAATTCCTCTGGGATTTAAAGAAATCATGAACAATTCTCTTACAAATAATAATATAAACTTGTTTAATAGAAAAAGTATAGAAATTATTAATTCTATTAGTAATGATATTTCTCAACTAAGAACAACTTTACTCGAGTCTTGTTTAAAAACTCTCCGTTATAATTTAAACCGAAAGAATAATGATACAAAATTTTTTGAATTTGGAAAGATTTATGAAAAAGATAAGGATTCAAATATTGAAAAAAGAAGATTAGGTATCTTAATTTCTGGAAATTTTTTCAATGAATCTTGGAACTCAAATAATAATTATAACACAGATTTTTTTCTACTAAAAAATATTATAACAAACATCTTTACGAAATTTTCATTGGACCTGACAGAAAAACCAATTCAACTTGATGGTTTTAAATATTCACTAGGTTATTTTGATAAAAATAAAAGGGTTGCTGTAATTGGTTCTGTTTCTAAAAAAGTTCTTAACGAAATTGAAAATTCATCAGTGTATTATTGTTCATTAGACATTGATTATTTAATTAAACAAAAATATGTTGATTACAAAAAATCTATACCTGTGAGTAAATTTCCAATTGTTAAAAGAGATCTTTCATTTATTTTTGATAAAAAAATTAGTTTCTCAGATATAAATAAATTAATCCTTGAATCTAATGTTAAAAATTTAATCAACCTGAATGTATTTGATGTATACGAAGGCGATAAAATACCTGACGGAAAAAAATCATATGGCATAAATTTTGATCTATCAAATGAAAAAAAGACTCTTGAAGAGAAAGAGATTAAGAAAACTATGTCTAAAATTTGTAGTTTAATTGAAAAAAAGTTTAATGCGCAACTCAGAGACTATTAATTATGTATAGAACTAATATAGAAACACAATTAAAAAAAATAAAGCAAAAATCTTTTACAAAATCATCTGTTTATGAATTGAATCTAATTTCCGATTTTGACTTTAATTTAGATAAGCTTGATAATAAAAATATTTTTCATATTTCTGATATTAAAAAAACTTGTATTGATTACAGACTAAGATTTTTAAATTCAAAATTTTTTAAAGGTGATTTCCCAGATTCAACTCTAAAAAAAATTGAACTTTTCAAAAAACAGCATAGGTCAAATATTNTAGATTTAAAAGTAATGGCTCCTTCNAAGTTATTCAAACTTAAAAATGCTGATGACCCTCTTCTTTTTTGTTCTCTTGGAAACGATTACTTTTATTTGATTGACAAATGGGGTAACGACCTAAGTTTTTTTAGAAAAATATCAATGTGGCCTTTTAAAAGCCTCACTAATATCCTTTTATTTTTAATAGTTTCAAGTGTTTTTGCCACATTAATTATACCCAAAGGTATTTTTGTATATGATAAAAAACCCATGACAGAATTTTTTATTACCTATTTATTTGTCTTAAAGTCAGCTATTGCTGTTGTTATATTTTTTGGCTTCTCTCTTGGAAAAAACTTTAATACTGCAATTTGGAATAGGAAATACTTCAATTAAATGACTAAAAAATACATTATGTTATATGAGGGGAACAACATNTCATGTAATAGACTTATCAATGAATTAAAATCTTACAATATTTATCCAATTGTTAGAGATAAAGCTANATCTGCTTTACTAGCTGGATTTGGCTTTAATTTCAATGAAAAAACAAAAGTATTTGTGAGAAGTGACCAAATAATTGAATCAAAGGATATTATTTATAGGCTAGGAATTTAATTTTTTCCTTATTTCTTCCAATTTCTTGTCTGCAATATATTCATCAAATGTTGATAATCTGTCAATTACCCCATTTGGAGTTAATTCGATTACCCTAGTTCCAACAGACTTTGCGAATTCAAAATCATGAGTAGTAAGTATGACGGTACCTTTAAAGTTTTTTATTGAGTTATTTAAAGCTGTTATCGATTCAAGATCTAAGTGACTCGTAGGTTCATCAAACATAAGTACATTTGTTTTGAGCATCATCATGCGTGAAAGCATACATCGTACTTTTTCACCTCCTGATAAAACATCTGCAGTTTTTAAAGCTTCTTCCCCACTAAATATCATTTTTCCAAGAAATCCTCTAATGAAAACCTCCTCTCTTTCTTCATCAGTTTTAGCCCATTGTCTTAACCAATCAATTAAGTTTAATTTATTTTTAAAAAAAGAGGAATTATCTAATGGTAAATACGATTGCGAAGTAGTAATTCCCCACGAAAATTTACCGTTGTCTTGTTTAAATTTGTTATTAATAATCTCATAAAACGCAGTTGTAGCTCTTGTATCCTTTGAGTAAAGTATTACNTTGTCCCCTTTTTTAAGGTTAAAACTAATATTNTCAAAAAANTTTTCNTTATTNATGGAATATGAAAGGTTTTCAACATTTAAAATTTGATCACCTGCATCTCTTTCAGGNGCAAAAATTATAGCAGGGTATCTTCGTGATGATGGTTTTATGTCTTCAATCTTTAAGTTTTCAAGCATTTTTTTCCTTGAAGTTGCTTGTTTTGATTTAGATGCATTCGCGCTAAACCTGGCAATAAANTCTTCTAGTTCTTTTTTCTTTTCCTCTGCTTTTTTATTTTGTTGTGATTTTTGTCGTAAGGCTAATTGACTTGATTCATACCAAAACGTATAATTTCCAGTAAAATGATTAATCTTTCCAAAATCAATATCAGAAATATGTGTACATACTGAATCTAAAAAATATCTATCATGTGAAACTACAATTACTGTATTTTCATAGGTGATTATGAAGTTTTCTAACCACTTTATGGTATCAAAGTCTAAATCATTTGTCGGTTCATCCATAATTAATACATCTGGATTTCCAAACAAAGCCTGGGCTAACAATACTTTTACTTTTTGAACACCATCAAGATCACACATCTTGTAATAATGTAAATCTTCTTTTATTCCTAAATTTGATAATAGTGAAGCTGCATCACTTTCTGCATTCCATCCGTCCATCTCTTCGTATTTAATTTGTANAGCTCCTACTCTATCAGAATCTTTATCNGANAAATCAGATTTTGAGTATATNTCATCCATCTCTTTCTTAACATCAAACAACAATTTATTTCCTATTAAAACAGTCTCAAGAACNTGTTTGTTATCAAATGCAAAATGATTTTGTTCTAATACTGACATCCTTTTTTCAGATTCAAGATTAACAGATCCTGAGTTTGGCTCAATAGCTTTAGAAAGTATTTTTAAAAATGTNGATTTCCCTGCTCCATTTGCACCTATAATNCCATAACAATTTCCNTTNGTAAANGAAACGTTTACATTATCAAATAAAACTCTTTTACCAAATTGAACAGATAAATTGGATACGTTTAACATAAATATTGTAATAAGTGCGCAAATTTAACAAAATCATGCATATGATAATTCTATTTTTATATTTAAATTGGTGAGAATGAAAAAACTTATTAGTTTAAATGCTGCGATTTTAGTTTTGTTCATTTTTTCTTGTGATGATAAAAAAACATACTTGAATGGAAAAATTATTAAAACATCCAGTGACAGTATTTCAATTTTAAAAGATGAAAAAATTATAAAAACTACAGATGTTTTAGAAAACGGATATTTTAATTTTGTNTTAGACACAATTAAAGATGGTTTATATAATTTCCAGTTAAATCCGGAGTTTCAGTATGTTTTTCTTAAAAAAGGAGACAGCTTATCATTAAGGCTCAATACTTTAGACTTTGACGAATCATTGTTTTTCACTGGAAAAGGTTCTTCCGTGAATAATTTTTTAATAGATGTTTTTTTAAAAAAGGAAGAAGAAGTACAGTTCTTAAAAAAAAAATTTTATTCAAAATATGATCATTTTTTAAATAAAATCGATTCATTAATTAATGAAAACAATGAAATATTAAGGAATTTTAAAAAAACAAACGATACTGGAATAATTGAAAATATTGTTCTTGAAAATGCGCAATTGATGCCTCTGTATTCGCAACTAGAAACATTTTATTCTCTCAACAAGAATAAAATTGAATCGATTGATAAAGAAATTTTTTTTCAATTCAGAAAAAAAATTGAGTTTAATATTGATGAGCTTTCACATTTTAAACCATATCTTGATTATTTAATAATTAGATCAAGTAATCAAGAGGAATTTANATCAGATGATTATCCTAACAAAAACTTNAATTTTTACATATCAAGANTGAAATTTATTGACTCGAATATTCAAAGTTCTTTGATAAGATCAAAGGTGCTGAGACATGTTGCATACGAATATTTACTTAAAGAGAAAGTCCTGATTGATATTGAAAACTTTTTATTTGAGTTTATGAAAATATCGAATAATTTAAATATCAATTCAGAGATTAATCTTTTGTACGAGAATTTAGTTTTGTTGCAAAAAGGAAAAACTTTTCCAGAAATCAAGCTAATTAATACTAAGGGGGAAACTTTAAATTCTAAAAGCTTAAAAATTAAAAAAAAGATAATATATGTTTTTTGGTCTATTAATCAAGATTCTCATAAAATAAGTTTATTCAATAGAATTTTTAAAATACTTAATATTAATCAAAAAGATTATACTTTTTATTGCATAAATATAAATCGAAATCAAAAAGATTGGATAGAATCTTTACGAACTATTCCTAAATCAGAAAACATTGTTCATCTAAGGTCAAAAGAATTTGATAGAATGAGTAAAAAACTTGTGCTGAACAACTTAAATAAAATTATTACAACAAGTGGAAATGGACTAATATTGAGTATTTCCAACATATATGAAATAGAACAAAAAATTACATCCGATTAATTTCCTTTTTTGTAATCATCAAGAAATTTTTTTAAACCAATGTCCGTAAGTGGGTGATTAATTAGCCCCTTAATAGAGGACAATGGTCCAGTCATAACATCTGCACCAATTTTCGCACAATCAATAATATGCATTGTATGTCTTATAGAAGCTGCTAAAATCTGAGTCGAAAAACCATAATTATCAAATACAGTAACAATTTCAGAAATTAAATTTAAACCGTCAGTTGATANATCATCTAATCTTCCAATAAACGGNGAAATATATGTGGCTCCNGCTTTGGCAGCTATTAAGGCTTGACCTACTGAAAAAATTAAGGTACAGTTGGTCTTNATAGATTTATTTGAAAAATACCTGATTGCCTTGACACCCTCTGTAATCATTGGNANTTTCACTACAATTTGAGGATGAAGTTTAGCNAGCTCCTCCCCTTCTTCAATAATGCCTNNAAGGTCAGTTGAAATTACTTCTGCAGAAACATCTCCATCNACAATATCGCAAATTCTCGAGTAATGATTTAGAATATTTTTTTGTCCTGTTATGCCCTCCTTAGNCATCAATGAGGGATTGGTTGTTACACCGTCTAAAACACCCAACTTTTGAGCTTCTTTTATTTGATCCAAGTTTGCAGTATCTATAAAAAACTTCATTTNTATTATTTTAACTATATCTTATCAATAATTTTTCAAAAATTTTTTCTGGTAAAAACTTCTTTAAAACTATAGAAAATTTTTGGATAAACTTACCTACTCTGTAATGAATTTTAGGGTTTTTACTAAGAATTATTTTATAGACCAATTCCGCTATAATTTTTGGTGAACTTGCATTGTTAACATGATTGTTAGCTTTCTTTATGGAGTTTTGATAGTCATCAAAATAAACAGAATTTTTATCGATAGATGGTTTTATTCGTCTACTTATAATATCTGTTTTAAAATCCCCTGGAGCAATGTTAACTACGTTTATGTTAAAANTCTTTAANTCCATNTTTAGGGTCTCACCGATCATTTCCATTGAGGATTTTGTTGCGCTATAAATACCTCTATATGAATTACCAAAATAAGCTAAAACTGAAGTTATATTGATAATCAGACCTTTTCTATTAATTCTCATACAAGGAATACATTTTTTTGTAATTTCTAAGGGGCCAAAAAAATTTGTCTTAAACGCTTGAATAACATCTTCTTGTTTTGTTTCCTCTATCGGACCAGTTATTCCTATTCCGACATTATTTATAAGAACATCAATTTTTTTTTCTTTATTAATGATGTAGTCAACAGTGGAGTTGATATCTTTATTATTTAATATATCGCACTTAATTAACTCAAAAGAAATAGATGGGTAGTTTTTAGGATTACGACATGTGCCATAAACTTTAAAATTATTTAAAGTTAAAAATTCAGCAATTGTTTTTCCAATTCCTGATGAAGCTCCTGNAATAAGAACTACTTTNCTCATAATTAAATTAAAAAAAAGGGCAAGCTATTTATATCACACCGCTACGACCGTCGACCCTTGCTGCGTTCCCACCCTGGGGGATTAAACAGGAGCTGGTTGTATAAGACTTGCCCATTGCAAATATATATATTTATAATTTTCATCTNTATTAATTTTTTAAATTTGGAAGATGAAACAATTCTTTTTCTTNATANTTTCAATTTTTATTTGCTCTTGCAATAATGATGATTCATTGAAATTATCATTGGACATAAAAAAAACAAACGATTATTTGAAAAATGGAGATCGAATAGTACTTTCAATTGACAACCCCAACAATAAAAAAATTGAAAACATTGTATACAAGTTAAACGGAGTGGTCGTTAAAAAAAACATAAACTTAAATACTAACCTCGGCTCAAATGAAATTTCAGCAACTTTTAACATAAACCAAAAAAAGATGTCCTTAAAAAAAACTTTTTTAGTTTATTCTAAAAATAAACCTAAACTTTACACATATGAGATAATTAATGAATATGATCATGATATTTCTTCCTATACCCAAGGTTTAGAATTTGATGAAAATAACGTTCTTTTTGAGGGAACTGGACAATATGGATACTCTACTTTAAAAAAAATTGATTTTAAGACTGGAAATACAATTAAAAATACTTTTTTAGATAAAAACTACTTTGGTGAAGGAATCACTATATTAAATAATAAAATATACCAATTAACATGGCTAAAGGGTATCGGTTTTATATATAATAAAAACACCTTTGAAATGATCAAGTCTTTCGAATATAATAAAAGTAAAGAAGGTTGGGGACTTTGTAATGATGGGGAATTTTTATACAAATCTGATGGAACTGAAAAAATTTGGAAACTTGATTCCAAGACTTTAAAAGAATTGTCAAATATTAATGTTGTAACAAATAATAAGGTAATTAATAAGATAAATGAATTAGAGTGGGTTGATGGAAAAATTTATGCTAATACCTGGCAGTTTAATAAAGAAGTTGGAGTAATAATAAATCCGGATAGTGGTTCAGTCGACGGAGTTATTGATTTTTCTGGATTAAAGGAAAGGGTGACAAAACACGAAAATTTAGATGTTTTAAATGGTATAGCTTATAACAAAAAGACAAAAACTTTTTTTGTAACCGGAAAATACTGGGACAAACTATTTGAAATAAAAATTTTTCAAAATTAATAATTAAATAATGGTCTTCCATCCATTAAATTATTAACCATTTTTTTGACTTCAAAAACTTCATTTAGATTTTCATGATTTTTAATTACATGATCAATCAAGTCAACGATTTTTACCATATCCTCTTCGCCCAACCCTCTGGTGGTTATTGCAGGGGTTCCAAATCTTATTCCAGATGTAACAAAAGGAGATTTATCATCAAATGGTACCATATTTTTATTTGCAGTTATATCAGCTTTTACTAGAGCTAATTCAGCATCTTTTCCTGAAATATTTTTATTTCTTAAATCAATCAACATCATGTGGTTATCTGTTCCTCCTGAGATAATATTATATCCTCTTTTANTAAATTCATTTGCCATTGTTTTTGCNTTAGATCTGACATTGAGCATATATTTTAAAAAATCATCTGTCAAGGCTTCNCCAAATCCAACAGCTTTTGCAGCAACAACATGNTCAAGTGGCCCTCCTTGGTTTCCNGGAAAAACTGCGAGGTTTAATAATGAAGACATTTTTTTGTAAGTACCATTTTTTAATTTCTCTCCAAAGGGATTATCATAATCTTCTCCAATTAAGATTAAACCTCCTCTGGGCCCTCTTAAAGTTTTATGTGTTGTGGTGGTAACGACATGACAATGAGGGATTGGGTCAGAAAGAATTCCTTTTGCAATTAGTCCTGAGGGATGAGAAATATCAGCTAATAGAAAAGCACCAACACTATCAGCTATTTCCCTNAATTTTTTGAAATTTATATCNCTTGAATAAGCAGATGCACCAGCGATGATCATCTTTGGTTTTTCCTNTTGAGCGATATCCATGATATTTTGATAACTTNAGTGTTCCAGAATCTTTCTGAACACCATAAAAAACAGGGTNGTACAGTCTCCCACTAAAATTTACTGGAGATCCATGCGTTAAATGTCCTCCATGGGATAAGTCAAANCCAAGAATTTTATCACCTGGTTTTATAAAAGCATGGTAAACAGCTGTATTAGCTTGTGATCCAGAATGCGGTTGAACATTTGCATAAGAGGCGCCAAACAGAGTCTTTGCTCTATTTATTGCTATTGTTTCGATTTCATCAACTATTTCGCAACCACCATAATACCTTTTTCCTGGATAACCTTCAGCATATTTATTAGTNAGTACTGATCCTGTAGCATTCATTACAGANGGACTGGTAAAGTTTTCAGATGCAATTAATTCTATTCCATTTGANTGTCTTTTTTTCTCTTTTCCTATTAAATCAAAAATTTCTTTGTCTTGGTACATATTTTTTAAAAAAACAAAGTTAATCATAGGATTAATTGTTACCAATTTAAAACCTGTTCTTATTTAATTAATTATTAAAAAAAAATTAACAATTTTTTCTAAATAAAAGAATTTAATGAATCAATATGTATTGATTCATGGGATTCATGGAAAACACATTTGTTATTCTTTATTAAAATTATTTGAGGAGACTCATGGTGGACATTGTANAATTTAGAAATTTTATTAGACAAACAACGTTCCTTTATCACATCTAGTTTGTAAAATTTTACTGATTGAAAGTCAATTTTAAAATTCCACTCAAATCTTTTTAAAACAATCCTACTTATAATACACCTGGGAGAATGTTTAAAGATTAAAGCTATCTCATTANCTTTAAGGGATTCAATTGATTTAAGTNTGCTCCAGTTCATTGTAATTAATTAATTTTGAAATAAATAAAACAGCATTGCAAAAANACATAAACATAGTAAATAAAAAAGCGAAATTCGAGTTTANANTAATAGAAAAATATAATGCTGGTATTGTTCTATCTGGTACTGAAATAAAATCTATTAGAGCAGGTAAAGCATTAATTTCTGAAAGTTTTTGTGAATTCAACNCTAATGGAGAACTNTTTGTCATTAATATGTCTATTGATAAATATAAGNATGGGAATTATAATAACCATGAATCAAAAAATGAAAGAAAATTATTNCTGAAAAAACANGAGCTNAGAAAACTTAATAAATCAGTTAAAAATAAAGGTCTTACAATTATTCCCTTAAAACTATTTATAAATGAAAAAGGTTACGCAAAATTAACAATATCGCTTGCAAAAGGAAAAAAACTTTATGACAAGAGACAGACAATTAAAAACAGGGAAAACAAGATTGAAATGGATAGGATAAACAAAATAAAAAACACAAGGTAACTCAATTTGTTTTTCTGAGCATTGGTACAAAACGAAACTCACCATGTTCTTTTTTTATAAATCTTTTCTCGCTTTCTCTGTAAATAGAAATCATTTTTTGTACAACATCTCCAATTGGTANAATCATCTTTCCTCCAACTTTTAATTGAGATAAAACTTCATTAGGTNTTTTTTTNGCTCCAGCAGTAATGATTATTTTGTCAAAAGGGCCACATTCTTTCATTCCAAGAAAACCATCACCATATTTAATTTTTTCTGGCATTAAACCTAATTGATGTAATTTTTGTTTTGATTTTCTGAATAATTCAAATTGTCTTTCAATTGTAAACACCTTTGCTTTTAAAAAAACAAGAATTGCTGTTTGATAACCAGATCCTGTTCCTATTTCTAANACTTTTTCAGATTTCTTGACATCAAGGATTGTTGTTTGGATAGCAACAGTATATGGTTGAGAAATAGTTTGATTTGAACCAATAGGAAATGCTTTGTCTATATATGCATGTTCCTCAAAATCTTTATCCATAAAAAAATGTCTTGGAATAGTATTAATTGCATTAAGAACATCCGGGGACCTTATTCCTTTATTCGACAAATTAGCAGTTAATATTTTTCTTAACCCTTTGTGTTTATGATTATCTATCATTAGTAAGTTTAAATAAATATAAGTATTGTATTTTTGAAAAAAAACCATNATGATTAAAGCCAGTATCATAGGACTTGGACATTTAGGAGGGATTCATTTAAAACTACTGAACGAATCAAAAGATTTNGATGTAATTGGATATCATGATTATGAAAAAAAGGACCCCACTTCGANAAATAATTGTGTTTTTTTTGAAGATGTTGAAGCCTTAATTCTAGGTTCTGATGTTGTATTTATTTGTACAAATACACCTAATCATTTCAAATACGCCTTGATTTGTTTAGAAAACAACAAACACGTATTTATTGAAAAGCCGATCACAAGTAATTTAAAAGATGCCAAAAAATTGTTTGAGATAAGTCAAGATAAAAATTTAAAGGTTCAGGTAGGACATGTAGAAAGATTTAATAGTGCNTATACATGTATAAATAATCAAATCAAAAACCCTAGATTCATTGAATGCCACAGGNTGGCCGAATTTAACCNAAGAGGAAATGATGTTTCAGTAATACTAGATTTAATGATTCATGATATTGACATAGTTTTAAGTATCATTAAATCAGAACCAAAAAGCATTAATGCAAATGGTGTTTGTGTTGTTAATGATTCACCTGATATATGTAATGCACGAGTTGAGTTTGAAAATGGTGAGGTTGCNAATTTTACTGCCAGTCGAATTTCACTGAAAAATATGAGGAAAACTAGATTTTTTCAAAATGACGCATATATATCTGTTGACTTTCTTTCAAAGAAAACAGAGNTAGTAAAAATAAAAGATCATAATTCGAATAATCCGTACTCTATGGTTATTGAGAATTCAAAAGGAATTAAAAAAGAAATATTTTTTGAAAATCCAGAAATAACCGAATCTAATGCCATCAAAGAGGAACATAAATCATTTGCAAATTCAATTAAGGACTAATAAAAAGCCTATTGTTGATGCTTATGACGCTTACAAAGCCTTAAAATTGGCATATCAAATTATAGCTGCACTATAAAAAATGATAATTCCTTCCAATTTATTAAATATTAGTAAAGATATTGGTCCTGATGTAACTCTTGTTGCTGTTTCAAAAACCAAACCCGTTGAAGACATAAAAACAGCATACGATTTTGGTCAACGAAATTTTGGAGAAAATAAGGTTCAGGAACTAATTAAGAAATCAGAAGAACTCCCAAATGACATAAACTGGCATATGATTGGGCACTTACAAAGAAATAAGGTTAAATACATAGTTCCTTTTATTCATTTAATTCATAGTGTCGACTCTTTGAGACTATTAAAGGAAATTAATAAACAAGCTAAAAAGCAACTTAAAAAAGTAAATGTTTTAATTCAGGTTGACATTTCTAATGATGACTCAAAGTTTGGTTTTTCATTATTTGAAATAAATGATTTGTTTGAAAAAATTAATTATGATGATTACCAAAATATATTATTCAAAGGACTCATGGGAATGGCAAGTTTTACGTCAAATAAAGAAATAATAAGAAAACAATTTAATTCTCTTAACAATGTTTTTCAAAAATTTAAAAAACGACACTCATTTGAATATCTTTCAATGGGAATGAGTGGGGATTACATTATAGCGCTGGAGTGCGGCAGTAACATGATTAGATTGGGAAGTAATATATTTGGAAAACGATAATATTTTAGAATTGTACT
>PAGT01000054.1 GCA_002705485.1 Flavobacteriales bacterium
ATGAATTATTTATTCCTCAGTATCAAATTTGCTAAGGTTTGGTCCAGCGACTAAACCAACNAGNNCAAAGAGGACTAANGAACCAATCCCAACNCCTGCNGCCCAAGGATTNAAACCGCCAATGGCGAATGAAGCTAATAAATTCATAAATTTTAAATACATTTATTTCGGAGCTAGCTTACAGAATTATTGAGGTAAANAGACGTAAATTGAGACATTTCTTCGTAATTGAACAATATTCGATCAAAGTATCTACCTTAAATCCTCATTAAGTTAAGGCGTGAAAAAAAATCTTGATAACTATACTTTTAAATACAACAATTCACCTTTTTTTCATTTAACATCAATTTATGAAAACAGAATTTACATTTATATACGANGGAGAGTGTCCTTTTTGTAATCAATTTGCAGAACTCTTGGAACTTAAGAGTAAAATAGAAAACATTTCAATTTTGGATGCAAGAAAAAATAAAATCATAACAAATTCTCTTCTAAATAAAGGATATGACATAGATAAAGGAGCGATTCTACTAAAAGGAAATGATATATTTCATGGAGCTGAAGCAATAAATACTATATGTAATCAAATTAACAATCCATCTGGGAGACTTTTAAAACTATTGTCAAATATCTTTAAATCAAATAAAAGGACAAAACTATTGTTTCCATTACTCCTTAGAGCAAGGAGATTTGCCTTGATCTCAAAAGGTATATCAACATCTTTAGTTTAATAATAACTAGATTCCAANAATCCAATAAATGACATAGTTATAAGCTTATTAATGAAAAAAAGATAATTTAATATTTCTTAGCTAGAACATAGAAATAATATCTATACAATAATGATAGAAAACTTCAATCCATTTATTTCTTTAGGAGGTAAAGATCAGAAAGTAAATCATATGGCAGAGGCAGCACTAGAAATGAATTTAACTTGCAATGATTTAAAAAAAGATCTTGATCTAACTGATGGAGATGTAATTGACATGTTGCAATTAGTAATGGATGGCTTTAAAAATAGAAATTAAAAAAAAACATTCTTTTAAAAAAAATACAGCTTATCTAAAAATTTTTAATGAAAAGTATTCAAATTGAATTTTCGAGATGTGAGTCTGTAAACTCATTATGGTCTGAATTGATTGAACACCACGGATTCGAAAGAGCTAAAAAGATTGTTTCTCAAGCTATAGATTTACAAAGAATGAATGGAAATAAGAATGTGACCATGCCTATTATATTTTCTGGAACTGGAGGCTTAGCTTTAATCCCAATTCAATCATTTAAAGAGGAGAGGTTTAATAGTAATTCNAAAGATAATCAAGTACTTATTTTTAATATNAAAAAGAAATCATTTCAGATATTAAATGAAGCCTATCATGCTTGATTACTTTGCATATTTTTTTATAAATTAATCATTCATACAAAATATTAAAGAAATGTAATATGTATAAAAAATACTTGGAAATTTAAATTCTCAATGTTTATTTATTTAATCTATAGTTAATGAAGGATTGTATTAAATAATGACTTTTGAAGCAACATATCTTGGATCAAATGGTTGGTTAATCAAATTCGACAAAACAAACTTAATAATAGACCCTTGGCTTACTGGTGATTTAGTATTTCCTCCAGGAGAGTGGTTTTTCAAAGGCTCATTAGATAATGAAATTTTAATTCAAGATGAAGTTAATTTAATTNTCTTAACTCAAGGATTATCAGACCATTGCCATATTCCTTCATTAAAAAAATTTAACAAAAACATTGATATTATCTGTCCAAATAGTGCTAAAGGAATTCTCGAAAAATCTGGTTTTACATCGATNAAAGTNCTTAAACCCTCAGAAAAAATTAATAAACANGGTTTAGAAATTCATGCTACTGCAGGTGCCCCAGTACCACAAATAGAAAATGGATACATCGTAAAGGACCTTGAAGGAAGTGGTTTTTATATAGAACCCCATGGATATCTTGATGAAAACCTGAAACCTCAAGAAATAGATGCTGTAATAACTCCAACAATAAATCTTGAATTACCTCTAGTTGGACCATTTGTAAAAGGAGCCGATGTCCTTCCGAAATTACTAAAAACCTTTAATCCAAAATATGTNCTTTCTAGTACAGCCGGAGGAGAAGCTAAATATACTGGAATTTTAAACAAATTTATATCAGTACAAGAATTTAAAGAAGAAGTAAAATGCAATATAGTTAACTTAAAAAGTATGGATTCGGTTAATATTTGAGAGAAATTTTATATAAAAAATATTTATAAATTAAGGAGTATACAAAAAAACTAATTAAAATAAAAATTAAAAAAAGGGGTAAAAGTTAATTTGATATTCTTTTCAACAGTTCTTCTATTAGTTTTAAACACAAACTATTTATGTGAAAACTTAAATCTTGACTTGGTAATTAGAAATACTATTAATGGAGATTTCTCAATAGTTAAAACTATTTCAGAAATTGAACCAGGAGCATTTATAAATATAGATTGGGATGGTAAAAAGCTTATGCTTCCATATTCCCTTAGAAAGGATTATGTTTCATTTACTGACAAAAAATGGGATTGGAGATATCCAATTAATGAGGATAATTTAGTCAATGAAAATAATCCAACATTATACGAGTTATTGCCTTCCGGAGTAATTAAGGAACATATATGTCAAATAGAAGAACATTGATTAATTTCAAATTATTATACAAATTGATAGTCTTTAATAAATTATTCTTCTACCAAATTTCTAAATAAATATGATTAATTTTTCAGAAAATAAAAATACAAAGGAATATACAAAACTAAATGATTATAAAACCTTTGATTATGAAATTCCTAATATCTTTTTAGATTTTATAATTGAAGATAAGCAAGTAATTGTTAAAACAGAACTAAAATTAATAAAAAAAAATATTGATAGTAATAATCTTATCCTTGATGGGATAGACATATTTGTTGAAAAAATATATTTAGATAAATCTCTATTAGAAGAAAAATACTATTCAATACAAAATAAAAGATTATTAATTAAATCAATTCTTAATGAAACTTTTACCATCAAGATTGAGGGAACAATAAAGCCAAAGGAAAATGTTTCGCTTTTAGGGATGTATGAAAGTAATGGAATTATCACTACTCAATGTGAAGCAGAAGGTTTTAGAAGAATAAGTTACCACTCTGATAGACCTGATATTTTAAGTAAATATAAAGTAAGGATTGAGGCAAATAAGGAAGATTATCCAGTATTACTNTCNAATGGAAATNTAATNNNNGCNAATNATCTTNAANACAAAAGNCANGANGTNATATGGGAAGATCCATATCCNAAGCCNTCATANCTNTTTGCNTTNGTTGCAGGAAAACTGAATTGCATCANAGATNANTTCANTACNAAATCTAATAAANAAGTAGAAATAAATATATATGTAGAAAAAGGTGATGAAAAATACGTACAGCATTCAATCAATTCATTGAAGAAGGCGATGCAATGGGACGAAGAAAAATACAATCTTGAATACGATTTATCATTATTTAATATTGTTGCAATTAGGCATTTTAATATGGGAGCGATGGAAAATAAAAGCCTAAATATATTCAACTCGAAATTAATACTTGCAAATACAGAGACGACTACTGATGAAGAGTTGGAGCGTATAGAAGGTGTAATCGCCCATGAGTACTTCCATAACTGGACGGGTAATAGAATTACTTGTAGAGATTGGTTTCAGTTATCTTTAAAAGAAGGTTTAACAGTATTTAGAGATCAAGAATTTACCGCAGATCTTCATAATCGTTCAATAAAAAGACTTGAGGATGTCAAATTCTTAAGAAAAACTCAATTTAGAGAGGATTCTAGCCCAACATCGCATCCAGTCAGACCAGAAACATATTTAGA
Source organism: Flavobacteriales bacterium (assembly GCA_002705485.1). Taxonomy (GTDB): domain Bacteria; phylum Bacteroidota; class Bacteroidia; order Flavobacteriales; family Flavobacteriaceae; genus MAG-121220-bin8. Next base: position 3,888 of record PAGT01000054.1, read on the forward strand.
GATAGACAATTTTTATACAACTACTATCTACGAAAAAGGAGCCGAAATTATAAGAATGCTTAAAATATTAGTTAAAGAAGAAAACTTCAATAATGGTTTTAGGAATTTTATTTCTACTTATGATGGTAAAGCAGCAACTATTGATCAATTTGTTGAAAAGGTTTTAGAGAACAATAAAGAACTAAATATTGAGAAATTTAAAATCTGGTATAAACAAAATGGAACCCCATTTCTTAAGTTTAAAAGAATATGGGATAGAGAAAAGCAAATCCTTACAATACAAGTCTCTCAAATTAATCCAAACAAAAAAAATCATTACAACGATTTACCCCTAATAATTCCTATTAATATTGCAATATTTTTGAGTAGTTCCAAACAAATAAATAAAACACTTATCTTAAAAGAAAAGGACGAAAAATATATTTTAGGAAATATAATGACCAATTTTGACAGCCCAATAATTACTTATATTCGAAATTTCTCAGCACCTATTGAATGGGAAACAGATACTACATTTGCTGAAAAATTATTAATATTAGAATTTGAAACTGATTATTTCACAATATATGACACGATAAATAGTGTATACAAAGAAATAATAAATAAAAGAATAGATGAAAGACCAGATATCAATATTGAAAATGAATTAATAACAAAATTAAAATCAATAATTAGGAATAATAAGACTATAAATTTATCTCTTTTATCTGAAATACTTAGTATCCCAACATTTTCTGAAATAGAATCCGATATCAAAAAAATTGATCCATTAAAAATATACAAAACTATTGATGACTTAAATTATTTATTAGGTACTAAGTTAAAAGTAGAACTTTTAAATAAAATTAAAGAGATTGATGCCAACATCACCAAAGTATGGCCAGAAGGTAAGGATGAAAGAAAACTAACTGAAACAATATGGAAGTTACTTTTATATAGTAAAGATGAAGGAATTAAAAGTAAAATAGTTAGTTATATAGATAGTAATTCAATGACACTTTCAAAAGCTGCTTTGAATGCATTCACAAGGATTAATTGTCCAGAAAGAGAATTAATCTCAATTATGTTTTTTGAAAAATGGAAAAATAATCCAGTAGTCTTAGATAATTGGTTCTTTTTTAAAGCATCTATTGAGACAGATAATAATCAAGAAAATATTGATGAACTATTTAAAAACAAACATTTTGATATTAAATCACCCAATACTTTAAGGTCTGTATTAAATGCTTACGTAACGAGGAATTCATTATTTCACTCAATAGATGGATCAGGTTATAAATTTGTAGCAAATAAAATTATAGAATTTGACAAATCAAATCCAATTGTAATTTCACGTTTTTTAAAAATATTTAGTAACTATAGAAAATATGTAAATCCTTATAAAAAAAATATAGTTAAAGTCCTTAATTATATAAAAAAAAATGAACTTTCTACAAATACAAGAGAAGTTATAGATGCAATTTTAAGTTAATTACTATTCTATTTGTATAAACTTATAAGTAGGATAATAATAATAATAATAATAATAAAAAATAATGTTTTCTTAGAGATTAGAATTTTTAGATTATTTAAATTATCATTTTTGTTTTCTCTATCCCACTTTCTTTTAACGTATTTATTAGTTACAAATTTGTTAGGTCTCCCACAATATAGACAAGTTGGAGCTGTAATTGATATCAAATTTTTACATTGAGGACATTTTTTTTGTTTCATAATTTTTTTTTTGCAAACTAATTATTTAAAAAAAATTTTTTTATAAATAAAACCACACATTAATAAGTATCTAAAAAAATAATTACAGATTACTTATAAATATTTTTTGGTAAATAATTAAATTAAGTTTCAAAAGGATACCCTTTTAAAACTAATTAATAATGTGGAATATAATAAATTATTATTTTAATTATTACATGTTAGCAATTGCATTAGGCTTGGGTCCTCTGGAGACAATTACAATAGCAACATCAGCAACGGTTTTTATTGCCGCTTTTACATGGGTATCAATTAAAGGTGATTTAAGAGAACTTGCAAACGAACTTATTGATGATAAGAATCAGAAAGAATAAAATTAATATATTTTTAAATAATTATTTATGTAGCCTTGGATAATCAATAATATGTCTTATTTCCTTAAGAGATGCTCCATAAATACTATTGCCATTTAAATTGACTCCTTTCCACTTTTCTTTTTGATTAAACTTCTTGTTAATACTTGAGTTTTTCATAAAAGAATGCTTATCCTCCCATGTCAATGTTATATCCCACCCTTTATAGTTTTCTATCATAAAAAAGCAATTATTTACTTAAATTTTACATACAAAGATCTAAAACAAAAACGAAGGAAATAAGTAGTTTTTTTATAATATTAATTTAATATTTCTATTAATTAGGAAACAATTTTAATTTTAAGAGCTGACTTGTCAGCATTTTCTCGAGCAATATTTAGTTCTTCATCTGATGAAAGGACTACTCCCATTCTCCTTCCCTTTTTTGAAGTTGGTTTTCCAAATATAAGAACTTTAGTATTTTCTAATTCTAATGCCTCATTTATTCCAGTATATGAGGGATTGTTAGATTCTTTATCTGAAATTATTACTCTTGTTGCTGATGGCTTTAATAGTGAAATTCTTGGTATAGGTAGGTTTAGAAATGCCCTTAAGTGTAATTCAAATTCATTTAAGTTTTGACTAACTATGGTGACCATTCCAGTATCATGAGGTCTAGGTGATAATTCTGAAAATATAACCTCTTCGCCTCTAACAAAAAACTCAACGCCATATAAACCGGGGCCATCTAAATTATTTAATATTTTAGTTGTTATTTGTCTAGCTTCATGAATTAAGGATTGATTCATGTCTAATGGCTGCCAGCTACATTGATAATCTCCATTGCATTGCTCATGACCTATTGGCTCACAAAACATATTCTCTCCACTTTCTTTTCTAACAGTTAAGAGAGTAAATTCATAATCAAAATTTATAAATTCCTCAAGAATTACACCAACAATTTTTCCTCTTGAATTATTTATGGCATCATTCCAAGCTACTAGAAGATCTTCTTTCCTTTTAACTAAACTTTGACCTTTACCAGATGAACTCATTAAAGGCTTTAGCAAAAGAGGGAAGTCAATTTCAGATGATTCCATTTCTAGCTCTTCAACATTAAAAACGTAACTGTATTTTGCAGTTTTTATCTTTAATTCTTTTGATGCAAGGTCTCTTATTTTATTTCTGTTCATTGTTACTTCAACGGTTCTAGCATTTGGGACGATATTAATTCCTTCTTCTTCCAAATCCTTTAAAGCTTCAATTGAAAGTGCTTCAATTTCTGGAACAACGAAATCTGGATTAAGCTCTTTTATTGTTTTTGAAAGAATTTTTCTATTACTCATATTTATGACAATAGAATGATCAGCCAATTGCATTGCAGGTGCATTTTCATACTTATCAATAGCTATTACTTCTAAGCCTAGTCTTTTAGCTTCAATAACTAATTCTTTTCCTAGCTCACCACTACCAAGTAATAATATTTTCTTGCGCATAAAATAAAAACTTCCCTTAAATGAATAAAGTTAGCTTATTTGTCATTATCAGATAGCTTGTCAGAAAGCTTATCTTTGATTTTAGTAGCTTTATGACTAGACAAAAATGATTTATTCCCAAACCAGTCTTTTTGTTTCATTTCTCTTGTAATTGAAGTTGAAATAGCACCAAGAAGGAAAAAGCCAATCATTAACCATATAAATCGTTCAAGAGCGATTGTAGGCGAGAAACCTTGACCTGAATTAATAATTTCAGTAAGTGGGTCTAAAGGATCCAAGTTAGTTATTGATTATTATTATTTACTATATTAGCTGAGAAAAAACTTTTTACCAAAAATAACTAATAAAAAAAATAATAAATAAATAAGACCCTAAATAACACAAATACATTTATCTAATGTTATCTTCAAAAGATAAATTTAATAAACATATGGTAGTAGACGTCCAAAACACAACTGTTCTATCCGCAAACGGAGAAGCTAAATTGCTTGGAGAATACTCAGACAATGTAATTTTGGTAGTAAATGTAGCAAGTTATTGTGGCAATACTATTCAATATGAAGATCTTCAAAAGCTTCACAATAAATATTCAAAAAGAGGTTTGAGAATTCTAGCTTTCCCTTGTAATGATTTTGGTGATCAAGAGCCTGATTCTCTGACAGAGATAAAAAATTTCTGTTCCACAAAATATGGTGTTGAATTCGAAATCATGGGAAAAGTGCATGCTAAAGGTAATACTACAGAACCATTCACAACACTAAATAAAGTGGAACCAAAGGGTGATGTTGAATGGAATTTTGAAAAATTTCTAATTGGTAAAGATAGCAATGTGATCGCTAGATTTAAACCTGACATTCAACCATTAGATGCAAATTTAGTAGCAGCCATTGAAGTAGCTTTAGATTTTTGATAAGAAAGTTTTTAAAAAATTTTATATTTTAACTTAGTAAGCTTAATGATTTTTGGTTATTTATATTTAAAAAAAAGAATAATTTTTAATTATATTTCTTTATTTATGATCACTTTTTAATTTTTTTTGGTCTAGTTTTTTTAATTGACTTTGATTCTTTTATTTCTTCTTTGACTTCTATTATCTCTGGCATCTCTGCCTTTGATTCTTTTACTTCTTCTTTAACTTCTATTATCTCTGGGTTCTCTACATTCAAGTCTATTTGTGAGATTCCATTTGATTTATCTTGAGAAAAATTATTATTATTACTAAGAAGAAACTTTAATAAACGTTGAAATAAAACCCAGCCTTTTTCAATTCTTTTTGGGCCTAAAATTATAAGTATAATTAACGATATTATAAAAATTTCTGGAGAATTTAAACCTAAAAAATTCATGAATTTTAAATATTCTAAATATACTTTAGTACATCATAAAAGTTAAGGCTAATTATTTTCAAAGGTCGGTAAATATAGTTCTCTATTTGAAGCAATAATTCCTTCTTCTTTAAAGAATATTTCTAATTCTTTTAAATCATTAATATTAATATTGTCTCCGCAATTATCTAAAATATTATTTGAAGTGAATTCCCANAGGTCATTTAAATATTGATCATCATCTGGGAAAGCCACGAATTTTAAGTATGTATTATTTAAAGCATATTCACTTGCAAATTCAGAATCTAAACCCTCTTTTTTAGCATCACAAAAAACTTTTGCAAACCTTTTGCCTACTGACGTTTGAGCAGTAGACAAATCAAGATTTCCCTGGATCGCATAAACATTTGAAGGGACAATAAAAAGAAATATTGGAAGAAAAACAGATAATAAAAAGATCAAAAAAACAAAGACCAAAAATATTTTTATATATCTTCATAATTTAACAAATATAGTAACTAATTAAGACAAAAAAAAGAAAACAAATTAAATTTTTAAGAATAAGAAACAGATCACAATAAATGATTATTCATAAATTTATAATAAATACATCAAAAGCTATTATTCATAATAATGTCATCAATTATAAAATTAAGGGGAAAATTTGTTTCGAGTATAATAAATAGCAAAGTAATGTTATCTCCTCTAGCAGGAGTTACCGATAATATATTTAGAAAATTAGTAAGAAAATGGGCTCCAGANTCNTTACTATTTACTGAAATGATTAACGCCACAAGTTTAAAGCATGGATATGGTACTCAAAAAATCAAACAACTTGAATTAGAACAAGGTCCTATTGGTGTGCAGATATTTGATAATAGACCCTTTGCAATTTCAGAGGCAGCTAAACTGGCTGAAGATTCAGGAGCATTTCTTATTGATATAAATATGGGATGTCCAGTGAAAAAGATCTCAAAGAAAGGTGGTGGGAGCGCTTTAATTAATGATCGTTTATTAGCTGTGGAATTAGTAAAGAGAGTTTCAAAAGCCGTAGAAATACCAGTCACAGTAAAAACACGACTTGGGTGGGAAAATAAAGAAGAGAACATAGAGGAATTTCTATTAAGTCTTCAAGATGCAGGAGCTGCAATGATAACCGTACATGGGAGAACGCGAAAAGAAGGATTTTCAGGTAGAGCAGACTGGGCTATGATTGGAAGAATCAAAGATTTTTTAGAAATACCAGTAATTGCTAATGGAGATATCAAGAATCCCGAAGATGCACTTAATTGCTTCAAAAAAACGAATGCTGATGGTTTAATGATTGGAAGAGGCATACTTGGATCTCCCTGGAAAATAGGAGAAATAGATTACGCAATTAAAGAGCAAAAAGGATTTAAAGAACCAAATATTGAAGAAAAATTGTTGTTAATTATTGAACATTTAGATGAACTTATAAAAGAGAAGGGTAATCATGGCTTATTAATAGCTAGAAAACATATTTCATGGACTTGTGCAAATTTTCAAGGAGCCGCAAACCTTCGGAATAAATTAGTAAGATCAATAGATGCGAACGAGGTTAAAGAATTAATAAATAAAACGATTAAAACTTTGAATACTGATCAAAAGATATTAACCTAAAATCAATCTAAATTTTAAAATGAAAATAATTACTTCAAAGACAAGCGAAAGAGTTTGTAAACATATGAATAAAGATCACATTGACTCTATACATAAATATCTCAAATATTATGCAAATATTTTAGAATTTAAAGAAGCTTATATGGAAGAAATTTCTAGTAAATTTTTGAAAATTAAATATGATGATAATTCTGCAATTATAAATTTTAAAAATGAAATCTCAGAGGATGAAATTCATACGACATTAGTTTCCATGATAAAAGAAATTGATTAGATTGATTTAGTTCGAACTTTTTAAGAAAAGAATATCTAAGAATTTGTCTCATAGTAATCAGTAATTAATTTGCATTCTTCAAACGTAAGTATACTCAATCTTGTACTTGCATTAAATTTCAAGATTGCACAAACAGCTAATAGATCTGCACTGTCTACATTAAGTGCTTCAGAAAGCTCTATAACTCTTAGACCTTTCAATATTTGTAACCTAAAAATGAATTTTGGGAAAAATTGTATCCTGATTTAATGTGCAGCATTTTTGCCTAAGCCAGCTATAAATGGGAAGGCTTGTTCATCACCAAATATATCTTCATTGCTAGGTTTAGGAATATCGGTTTTTGCATTGTTTTTACTTTTAATACTACTAAGATTTGACTCTTTAGAAACATTATTATTTAATTGGCCTCCCACTTCTTCTGATAAGCATTCACTAACACTCAAAAATAATGAAAGAACTAAAATGCATACAAATGAAATGAACCTTTTCATAGATTAGATACTAAATAAATACTATTGTCTTACTTAAATAAATTAAAAAAAATTTATTTAATAATATGAAATTAAATTAAAGAAAGATTTTTGAAATTATTCAAATTATTTATTTAATTTATTTCTATTCTTAAATCTTACTAAATAATAGATTCCAAAAATCAAAAGAATAGCTATTGAATATTTCAATAGAAAAACATAAACCATATAAACTAAAAAAGGGAACAAACATGCCCTTTTAAAATTAATTTTTTGAGCGGAGTTCATTTTTTTCCAATTTAAATAATCCCTCCATTGAAAAATTTTCTTCATTCTTCTTTCTTTAGAATTCCTATTAAACATAATTTTAAAAATATATTTTTTGAATATTATTTTTATTTTAATTAAGATAGATGATCATAACTAATCAAGTTATTAATTATTTGATTATAAATATACAAATATATTTTTCTATAATTTAAAAATGAACGAAAAAAATGTCTGGAAAATTAATAAAACAGTATTACCTCAGGATTCAGATCATGCAGGAGTAATGTGGCATG
>PAGT01000055.1 GCA_002705485.1 Flavobacteriales bacterium
CACACTAGTTCCTCAGTTTAAAGGTAAGTATTCAATTTCACCTGCCGTTTTTAGTTATTTTGATCCTAAAGAAAAAAAATATAAAAATTTAAATTCCAGCGATATAACAATTAATGTCTTGGAGGGTCCGTCATCCTCTTTCTCAGGTTTAGTTACCAATAAAAACGAGAATTCAAATAATATCGTTTTATCTGAAAATCAGTTTAAATTTTTGAATACTAACTCTGAATTAAGTTCCATTAAAAAAATTGATTTCATTTTTTCAAATCTTTTTTACACTTTAATATCAACTCCATTTTTTTTAATTTTCCTGACAGTTTTGTTTTCCAGAAACATTAAAAAAAGTAACGATCAAAGTTTAAAATCTAGAAGAGCAAATGTTTTAGCAAAGAAGCACCTTTCGGAGGCGAAATTAAATCTGGAGAATAAAGATGTTTTTTACATTTCTTTAGAAAAAGCTTTAATTAATTTTTTTAAGTTAAAATTTTCAATTCAATCTTCTGAACTGTCCAAGGAAAAAATAAAAGAACTACTAATTGAAAATAAAATTGATAAAGCTATGGTAGAATTATTTTTAAAGCTAATTGAAAGTTGTGAATATGCTAGATATACACCTTCCTCAACTAATGCAATAAAAAAAGATTATGATAATTCTGTTCAATTAATTTCTGAAATAGACAAACAAATCACATAATGAAAAATATTATAATTATTTGTTGTTTACTTCTAAATTCTTGGAATTATTCTCAGTTAAATTCAGAAGAAATGTTCACAAATGGTATTAAGTATTACAATGAAGGTGAATACCAAAAGGCAATATCAAGTTTTACGACAATCTTGGAAAACGGCCAACATTCATCAAGCCTGTATTTTAATCTAGGTAATTCGTTTTATAAAATTAATGATGTAGCAAATAGTATTTTTTATTTCGAAAAGGCTTTACAGTTAAGTCCAAATGACAAAGATATTGCTAATAACCTTTCTTTTTCAAAAAATATGTTAATTGATAAAATCGAGATTCTACCCACAAATCAAATAAAACAATTCCTAAACTACATATTAGGAATTTTAGATGTAAATCAATGGCTCTATTTTGGTTTGATTATACTATATATTTCAGCCTTGTTTTTTCTGTTTTATTTCTTCAATTCTAAAACAATCCTAAAGAAAAATTTTTTTATCACATCAATTGTGAGTTTATTTTTTGCCACGGGATTTATTTCTTTAGGCATAGCAAAAAATTTAGATCAGAAATCTAATTTATATGCAATAGTTTTTGATCAAAAAATTGACTTTAGGACAGAACCAAATGATAGAAGTGAAGTACTTTTTAACCTTCATGAAGGCACTAAAGTTTTAATCAAAGAGGAATTAAATGATTGGGTCTTTGTAGAAATTCAAGATGGAAATAAAGGGTGGATTGAAACACAATCAATTAAAAAAATTGATTGAATAGTTGTTTAAACTCATCATTTCTAATAAACTAAAACCAATCACACTTATTTTTTCAAAAGCAAATGATTCATTCAGAACATTGATTTCTATAATGTTGAATTTAGAGTTTAGATCTTCAAAAAGCACAAAAATAATCGATAAGATTGTAAATAATTTAACTACTCCAAATATCCCACCTAAAATTTTGTTATAAAAGCCTAGAAAAACAAGTTTTAATGCTTTTGTAATTGTTTTTCCTATGAGAGTAACAACAATTATAATTCCCAAAAAAGTAATTGCAAATGAAAAAATTACGACAATTTGATCATTAGTGTTTTCTGAAAGCACGGGAAAATATTTGTTTAAAAGTTCAACTGTTTCATTTGAAAATTTAACTGATCCAAAAATCCCCAACGAAATTGCCAATATTGATGTGATTTCTAAAATTAAGCCTTTGGAATATCCTCTAAAGAAACCCAATGCAAGTATGCATATCGTAATAATATCAATATAATTCAATCCTTTACTAATATAACCATAATCTTATTTTTTCTGATATTCTTTTTATTTTATCAAAAAGTTAATAAAAATAAGTTATTGAAATGCTTAAAATCTTATTTTTGAGNGNTTATTATGATTTCTGAAATAAAAAAGAGGATAAAGCAAGCTGAGTCATTTAATTCAAATGATCCTGACCAAATTGAAAAGTTTAGACTTGAGTTTATTGGGAAAAAAGGATATATAGGTTATTTTTTTAAAAAATTTAAATCCATTGAAAATAGTGACAAAAAGACTTATGGACAATTAATCAATGAGCTTAAAAAAATTACTTTAGATAAATTAGAAAAATTAAAAGCTAAATCAACATTTGAAACANAAGAAAGCTTAAAAGCTATAGACCTTACTTTACCCTCAAAAGCTATTGATTTGGGCTCAAGACATCCAATATCCATTATTAGAGATAAAATAATANATNTTTTTTANAAAATAGGATTTGATATTTCTGAAGGCCCAGAAATTGAGGACGACTGGCATAATTTTACAGCTCTAAATCTACCTTTACACCATCCTGCCAGAGACATGCAAGACACCTTTTTTATTAATAAGGATCCCGACTTACTGTTAAGAACCCATACATCATCTGTCCAAGTTAGGCATATGGAAAATAACGAACCACCAATTAGAACTATTTCACCAGGAAGAGTTTACCGGAATGAAGATATATCATCAAGATCACATTGTTTTTTTCACCAAATTGAGGGCTTATATATTGATAAAAATGTATCNTTTGCAGACCTTAAACAGACCTTAATCTATTTTACAAAAGAGCTTTTTGGAAAATCTAAAATAAGACTAAGACCCTCATATTTTCCGTTTACGGAACCCAGTGCTGAACTAGATATATATTGGGGGTTGAATTCAGAAANTGATTATAGAATCACGAAAGGAACAGGTTGGTTAGAGATTATGGGATGTGGAATGGTTGACCCTAATGTTCTTGAAAATTGTAAAATTGACAGTAATGATTACTCTGGTTTTGCATTTGGTATGGGAATAGAAAGAATTGCGATGCTNTTATATCAAATAGAGGATATTAGAATTTTATTTGAAAATGACACTAAATTTTTAANTCAATTTAAGAACTCAATTTAATTTTTCGGAAAGGTCTTTTAAACATTTCTTAGGGCTTTTTCCTTTGTAAAGAATTTCATAGGCTGTTTCAATTATTTTAAATTTAGTTTTATTTTCTAATCCAATTTCNTAGGCATTTTTTGTTGCATAGTAGCCCTCAGAAATCATATTCATTTCAGAAATTGCAGAATTTATGCTATAACCTCTTCCAATCATGTTTCCTAAAGTTCTATTCCTGCTAAAACTCGAATAAGAGGTTACTAATAGATCACCTAAATATTCTGAGCCATTAATATTTCTTTTTACTTTATAAATTGTTTTTATAAACTTTTTCATTTCTTGAACAGAATTACTAATTAATACACTTTGAAAGTTGTCCCCATATCCAAGTCCATTTGAAATTCCCGCAACAAGAGCGTAAATGTTTTTCAGCATTGCGGCATATTCAACTCCAAAATTATCATTAGACAATTTTGAATTAATAAATTTTGTTTGCAATGATTTTTTTACGAATTGACCAATTTGAGCATCTTGGTTAGCAACGGTCAAATAAGAAAGCTTTTCTAATGCAACTTCTTCGGCGTGACATGGCCCGGTAATAATCCCAATATTAGATAATGGGACACCGTACTTTTGGTTTAAATGCTCACTAACAACTAAGTGCGAGTCTGGTACAACTCCTTTTAATGCTGAAAAAACATGTTTGTCAAGGATCATATTTTCAATCTTTTTTATTTCTGAATTCAAAAAGGGCGACGGAATAGCCAAAACTAATATGTCTGATTTTTTTGTAACATCTACTATTGATGAGCAAACGTTGATTTTATTCATTCTTAAAGAAACTGAACTCAAGTAATTTGGATTACATTTAAATTTATTTATGTAATCAACGTTTTCTTGATTTCTCACATACCAATTTATTTTTTCACAATTTTCGCTAAGAATCTTAACAAGTGCAGTTCCCCAACTACCACCACCCAGAACACCAAAAATTTTTCTCATAAATAAATTTTACCAAACGAATTAATTATATGTCTTTAACTTAACAATTTCCAATCAAAAGTAAAAATTAATATTCCTAATACATTAAAAATTAAAATTCTCAAAAATTTTCTTGAACTTGTTAGTTGTATTTTATGTAAAGACCATCCAATTAAAACAATTAAAAAGCCCAAAAGATTAAAAAAGTTTTCTGAAAAACTATAAACTGAATAGTTTCCCGTGTATGAGATTAAACTTGGAGCAATCTCAAAAAAATTTAAGACAAAGTTGTATAGATAAATACAGAATCCTAGAACACAAAAAAGAAGGATTAGAATAATTGAAAAAAGGTTTAACCTGAGGTCAAAATTTGAGAATGTTAAATTGAAACTTAATTTGATTAATGAATTTGTAATTATTATAAATAAGAAGAGAAAAATGACAATTTCAAAATTGTAATATAAGTTTATAATTCCCTTGTAAAGAAAGTCGTCTCCCATTTTATTTTCATTTAATAACCACTAGAACTCAAAAGTTGTTTGGTGTATGTGCTTTTAGGATTCTTAAAAATTGAGTCGGTTTCGTTAATTTCTTCAATACCACCATTTTTTAAAACAATTAATCTATCTGTCATATATCTTATGACTGACAAATCATGAGAAATGAATAAAAGAGTTATTGAGTATGCTTCTTTAAGATCGTTTAGAAGGTTAAGGACTTGTGATTGAACTGAGACGTCTAAAGCCGATACAGATTCGTCACAAATAATTATTTCTGGTTTTACTGATAATGCTCTTGCAATTACAATTCTTTGTCTTTGTCCACCCGAAAACTGCGTTGGATATTTATGAAAATCTTCTTTTTTTAAACCCACATCCTCAAGTAATTTAATAGCTTCATTTTTTCTTTCAGATTTTTTAAAAATCTTATGTACATTCATAGGTTCAAGAATCGAATCACCAATTTTCATTTCAGGATTTAAAGAAGAGAATGGATCTTGAAAAACCAGTTGGACATTTTTTCTAAAAATCTTTGGAGTTATTGACTTTATGTTTCTTTTATTATAAATAATTTCTCCTTGGATGTAATCATTAACTCCTAGTATACATTTTGAAATAGTTGACTTGCCAGAGCCGGATTCTCCAACAAGCCCTAGAGTCTCCCCTTTGTACAAATTGAAGCTTATACAGCTCAAAACTTTATTATTTTGATATGAGAAGCTCAGTTTTTTTATTTGTAGAACCGGTTTAGAGTTATAAAGTTTTTGATGTCTTTTTTGTCTTTCTTTTTTTGTTGCAACAGGAAATTTTTTTAATTTATTTTCGATTGTAGGCAATCTTAGAGGTCGCATGTTTTTAGGGATGCTCGACTTTATTAACATTTTAGTGTATTGTTGCTTAGGATTTGAAAGGATGTCCGAGCTTTTCCCCAACTCGACAATTTTTCCCTTGTATAGAACTATGATTTTGTTTGTGAATCTTGAAACTAAACTGAGTTCATGAGAGACAAAAATAATACTCATTTTAGTTTTTTTCTGTATTTCTTTTAACAAATTGATGATTTCGTTTTTAGTTGCAGAATCAATTGAGGTTGTTGGTTCATCAGCTATTAATATTTTTGGATTACACGCTATTGCTATTGCAATCATTATTCTTTGTTGTTGTCCACCACTTAATTGAAATGGATATTTATTATAAACATTTGATTCGTCACCAAGCTGAACCATTCCAATCAATTCATTAACTCTTTTTGAAATCCCATCACTATTTAACACAGAATGCTTAATTATTATTTCCTCAATTTGTTTGCCACACTTCATGCTGGGGTTTAATGAACTCATTGGTTCTTGGAAAATAATTGAAATTTTTTTTCCTCTTATTTTTTCAAATTGTTTTTCATTTAATTTATCAATTCTTTTTCCTTGAAGAATTATTTTACCGCATCTAACAGTTTCCTGAGAGTTTATTAAATTTAAAATTGAAAAAGCAGTAATTGACTTACCACTTCCAGATTCCCCAACAATTCCAAGAATCTCATTTTCATCGACATTAAATGAAATGTTTTTTAAAATTGGAATATTAGAAATAGAAAGGCTTAAATTTTTAATTTCAAGTAAATGAGTTTTTTTTAAAATCAAATCTCTAGCATTTTAAAGGCCTCAGAAATATACTGGTAAAAATCTATGGAAAATTTTTCATTTTCAGTCTTTTTATCGTGCTTTTGACCCAGTCTAACGATCATTAAATTTTGCATTGGAAAAACAATTACATATTGACCTAAATGTCCACGCATACTAAAGAATTGCTTGTCATTGTATTCGCCGAGCCATAAACCATAGCCATACTCAGGGCTTTTATCAAACCTAGGTTTTAATATTTTTTTTACAAAAGAGGAATCTAACAAGTTCAACTCCCCCCAATTTCCGTGGTCTTTGAAAAGCTTTCCAAACCTAGCAAAATCACGAGCATTTGAGTTAAAACAACAGTATGCCTTTTCATTATTTGTTTCTATATTATCTACTTGCCAAAGTGCTTTATTTTCTGCACCCATTGGGTTCCAAAACCAATCGTAAACTAGATCAGAAATTTTTCTTTTTGTTACTTTTTCAATTATTATTGATAGAAGCTGAGTGTCAGAACTTAAATATTCAAAAGCTAGACCGGGTTCTTTGATTATAGGTCTAGAAAGGATCAATTTATTTAATCCACTTCCAACATATGCTCTAGCCGTTACTCCAAAAATATTAGTATAATTTTCTGTCCATTTCATTCCGGATGACATACTTGAAAGGTCTCCAATCGTAAGGTTAGAAGCATAACCTTCGTTATAATTCTCGATATATTTTCCAACTCGATCATTTATACTTTCAAAAAATCCCTTTTCAATTGCTTTACCAATTATGGCAGTCACAATACTTTTTGACATTGAAAAAGAATTACTGTAAGATTTTTCATTGTATCCTTTATAATAGCTCTCATGCCATATCGAATCTTTACTTATAATCAAGAAAGCAACTGTTCCATAGTTATCATGTAATGAATCTAAAGTTTTTGTTGTTGGAATTCGGTTGTATTTTTCATGAAGAGGCCATGGTTGTGGATTGGTGCTTTCAGGGATCTCTATATTATCAAAGTATTTGTAGTCGGTAATATCAGCTTCAGTTCTTTGAATTTTGATTATTGTAGAAACTAATTCATATAAATATATAACATCTGACCTAAAAATTTGTGATAAGGAAAATAATGTAATAAAAAATATAAAGATTTGAAATTCTAATTTACTTGTTTTCCTCATCTAAAATGAGTTTAAGATATTAATTCAACTGCTTCTTTAGCAAAATACGTTGCAATAATATTGGCACCAGCTCTCTTAATCACAGTGAGTGATTCAATTAAAAATTCATTGTGGTTAACGTATCCCATTTTTACACCGGCTTTTATCATTGAATATTCTCCACTCACTTGGTAAACAGCAATCGGAACATTAAAAGTGTTTTTAGCTTCATTAATAATATCTAAGTTTGTAATCCCGGGTTTAATCATAATAATATCAGCTCCCTCATCAATATCAGCTTTGATTTCTGAAATTGACTCTTTAAAGTTAGAAAAATCCATTTGATATGTTTTTTTATCACCAAAACCTGGTTTTGAATCCAATGCGTCCCTAAAAGGCCCATAAAGAGATGAAGCAAATTTTGCCCCGTAGCTCATAATTCCAGTTTCCAAAAAGTTGTTTTGCTCCAAGACTGTCCTAATTGATAAAACCCTCCCATCCATCATATCACTAGGCGCAACAATATCAGCGCCTGATTTGGCATGTGACAAAGCCATCTCAGCCAAAACTTTATTGGTTTCATCATTAAGGATTTTATTTTCTTTTATAATTCCATCATGACCGTGAATTGAATAGGGGTCCAGAGCTACATCACTAATTATTGTGATGTCTGGACATGAGTTTTTTATTTCTTTTATTGTCTTTTGAATAAGCCCATGAGGGTTTAATGCTTCTTTCCCCAAATTATCTTTTAGTTTATCATCAACTTTTGGAAATAACAGTACTGATTGAATTCCTAACGACCAAAGAGATTTAACCTCTTTTTTTATGTTATCAATGCTTAATCTGTAATATCCAGGCATGGATTCAATAGGTGTTTTCTTATTTTTTCCCTCTGTGATGAATAGCGGAGCTATAAAGTCATGAGGATGAAGGCGATGTTCTCTTATTAGGTTTCTAAGAGATTCTTTATTACGCAATCTTCTATTTCTATTTAATGGGAACATATTTTTAAATTATATCCAATTTTTGGGAGATTTTAAAATTTTGATCAAATTTTCTTCATCTGACCCTTTCTCAGGTTTAGAATCATAGTTCCATTTAACTCTTGGTGGCATACTCATCAATATACTTTCAATCCTTCCATTTGTTTTTAAACCAAAAAGCGTTCCCTTATCGTGTAAAAGATTAAATTCTACGTACCTCCCTCTTCGTATCTGCTGCCAATCTACGTTTTGTTTTGAATATCTCATTTTGGTTCTTTTTCTAACAATATCAAGATAAGGATCCATAAAACTATTACCAAGCTCTTGAATAAACATAAGCCAATTATTCATTTCGTCTTTTGATTTCCCGCGACAGTAGTCAAAAAATAATCCTCCAACGCCTCTAGCTTCATTTCTGTGGGTATTCCAAAAGTATTTGTCACATTTTTCTTTAAACTTAATGTAATAATTAGAGTTGAACTTGTCACAAATTTTCTTACAACTACTGTGGAACAAATGCGCGTCTTTTTCAAACAAATAATAAGGAGTTAAATCTAGACCTCCGCCAAACCAACAATCAATAATTTTATTTTTTTGATAGAGTTCAAAAAAGCGAAGGTTAGAGTGAAATGTAGGAGCCATTGGGTTTTTTGGATGTAAAACCATACTTATACCACATGCAAAAAAATCTGATTGATCAACGCCTAATAGTTCAGACATTGATTTGGGTAAAATTCCATGAACCTTAGAAACATTTACACCACCTTTTTCAAAAACATTGCCGTTTTCAATAACCATAGTCAGTCCACCACCTCCTTCTTTTCTAATCCATTTATCATTTTTAAATTTAGATTTTTGATCAAGTAGCTCTATTTCACTAGTAATTTTTTTCTGTAAATGGTTAACAAAATCAGAAAATTTATCTTTTATTTCAGCCATTTTCTTTAATTGTATTTACAAATGTTTTTACATTTTCAACAGGTGTATTTGGTAAAATTCCGTGACCAAGGTTTGCAATGTATCTTTCCTTTCCAAACTCATGCAGCATTTCTTTGGTAAGTTTTATAATTTTTTTTCTTGATGAAAACAACCTGCTGGGATCAAAATTACCTTGTAATGTTAATNTATTTCCGGTCAAATAGCGAGCGTTCCTAGCAGANCAAGTCCAATCAAGACCAATTCCAGAGGCTTCAGTTTGGGAGTAAGCACTTAAAGAATGCCAACACCCCTTTGGAAAAACAATTACCTTAGTTTTTTTTGAAATACTTTGACATATTTTTTTGATGTATGGAAAAGAAAAAGTTTGATAGTCTAAGTGAGATAAAACCCCGCCCCATGAGTCAAATATTTGGACTGCATCGACGCCTGAGTCTATTTTATGAATCAAGTATCTTGTGGTGACATCAGTAATTTTTTTTAATAGCTTGTGAGCTAATTCTGGGAATTCAAAACAAAACTTTTTTGCGACATTAAAATTTTTAGACCCGCTTCCTTCGACCATGTAACANAATATNGTCCAAGGAGATCCAGCAAATCCGATGAGTGGGACCTTGGGATCCATAGATTTCTTGGTCAATTTAACAGCTTCAAATACATAGTTCAATTTTTCCTCAATGTTGTTGGAGTCAAGCTTTTCAATATCTCTGTTATTTTTTATGGGATTTTCAATGTAAGGCCCAAAATTATTTTTCATTTCCACATGAACTCCTAAGGCTTGAGGAATAACCAAAATGTCACTAAAAATGATAGCCGCATCTACCCCAATTTGATTGATTGGCATAAGCGTTATTTCTGCAGCAAGCTCGGGTGTTTGACATCTTGTAAAAAAATCAAATTTATTTTTAAGTTTCATAAAATCTGGCAGATATCTTCCAGCTTGACGCATGATCCATACAGGGGGNCTNGCTACTTTTTTACCTTCCAGAGCCTTTATAAATAGACTGTCTTTTGCACTATTATTCATGATTAAAATAATGTATAGTTTTCTTTACTACGTTTTCTATAGAGGGTGTTTTTACAGAGAAAGCTTTATCGTAATAGGTTTGTAAATAATTTAAGGTGGTGTCTCCAATACAAAAACANATACAGTTTTTTATTTTATTTTTTGTTATAAAACTTTTAACTCCACTCGGACTGAAAAACATAATTCCATCAAATTTTTTTCCCATTTTTTTTGGTGTAAGAAAAGTTTTGTAAACAATTACTTCTTTTAGAGCTATGTCGTTTTTTTTAAAAAAACTACTAAAATCATTGTTTTTAATTGATCCTCGAAAATATAAATAAGAGTCTTTTTTATGATTTTTTTTTATAAAATTGGCCAATTTTATTGAATTATTAGCCATTTTTGATACTTTTTGACCATTTTCGGTCAACAAATATTCTGTATTTTCCCCCACACAGTAATAGTTATAGTTTTCGTAGTTAATTTTATATTTAGACGAAAAAACTGCGTTTACGGCATTTTTACTAGTAAAAATCCAATTCTTATATTTCTTTGGAACATCAAAATTTGTAATTTCTGTTTTTATAAAATCATGTTGTGTCAACTCAATATTATTTTCTTTAAAAGAGTTTTCTAAATTTTTGTTGATTTTAATTGTTGATAAAACCGATTTCATGTTTTTAGTATAAGTTTATAATGTCTTTGACTCCCAGCTTGCAATTCTTTAAATAGCTTTTATTTGCAATATCTTCTTCATTTATATTAAATTCAGCGGAATCAGATATTGATTTTTTTGAATCCAATGAGCATACATTTGTATTAAAAATGATTTTATTTTTTCTTATTTGTGCATGAGCTGAAATTGGTTTGGAGCAGCCACCGCCTAATAATCCAATAAATTTTCTTTCTATACCCACTAGTCTGTAAGTTTCCGGACAATTAATTCTTTCTAGTATTTCATCAAATTCTTTTACAGTTTCTAACCCCGCTATTCCTATAGTTCCTTGGGCCGCACACGGAATCATCCAATTTAATTCTTTCAATTTTACTTTATTAATCCCTAATCTTTTTAGTCCCGCGTAAGCAAAAATTGCTCCATCCCAATTGTTTTTTTTGAGCTTTGAAAGTCTTGAACCGATATTCCCTCTAATAGGTACTATATTGTGGTTTGGATATTTGTATAGCCATTGACATTTTCTTCTAATGCTACTAGTTGCAATTTTCAATGCAGAGTTGAAATTAATATTTTCATCTTTTAACACTAAAACATCAATTGGGTTTTCTCTAGATAAAACGCATTTAATTTTCACACCCCTTGCTGGTTTGGTTGGAACGTCTTTTAAGCTATGGACTGCAATATCAATTTTTTTATTTAATAAAGCATTGTCTAGAGTTTTGGTAAAGATCCCTGAGACACCAAATTCATATAAAGGTTTGGTTAAATCGGAATCACCTTTGGATTTTATTTTTATAATTTCAGCTTTGATTTTATGTTTCTCAAGCTCTACTTTGACCTGGGAAGCTTGCCAAAGAGCTAAGAGGCTGTCTCTGGTTCCAACCCTAACTATTTTACTCATTTGTGTCTATTTGAAAAATAGTCTTTACNGATTTTAATTCATCATCAAATTCCTTGCTTTCCTTTAGGTGGTTGGCAATCTGATTCGTGATTTTTTGAATTAAATAGTCACCCACTTCATTAACGTTATCAACGTTTAGGTTGGGTGTTTTTTTCTTTAGTATATTTATTTTATTGCTTTGAATTTTCTTAAATTTATTTTTAAGCGCATTAACAGTTGCAGCGTACTTTCTTGTCTCAACCCAGTCAAAAAAATCATTTTTCACTTCGTTAATGATTTTTTTTGCGTTTGGAATATATTTTTTTCTATTATTAAGATTTAAGTCAGTTATGTTAGACAGATAGTCTAAATCTAATAAATCGATTTTTGGGTTATTCTTAAGGTTTTCATCAACATTTTTGGGAACCGACAGATCTAATATTAAAAGTTTATTAGATCCAGTAATTTGCTTATCCGTTATTGTTGGGTGTGAAGCAGCTGTAGCTACTATTAAAATATCAGTTTTTTTGATTTCGTTGGAAATCTCAGATATATTTTTTAAAATTAATTTAAATTTTCCTGCAATTATTCTTGCTTTATCTTCCGTTCTGTTTATTAATGTAATTTGCTTATTCGATGTGTGTTTCACTAAATTTTCACACGTGTTTCTTCCAATTTTTCCAGCACCNAATAATAAAATTTTTTTTTCTTTTAAGTTTTTAACATTGTCTAGAATGTACCTAACTGCCGCAAATGATACCGATGTGGCACCAGATGATAGTTTTGTTTCATTTTTTATCCTTTTACTTGCATGAGTGACTGAACTGAATAATCTATCAAAATAGGGATTTATTAGTCCATAACTTTTTGAAAGTTTAAAACTTTTTCGCATTTGTGCAATAATTTCGAAATCTCCTAAAATTTGGCTATCAAGCCCTGTTCCCACATTAAAAATATGTTTAATAGCTTTGTNATTTTTAAGTTTGTAACCAAATTTTTTGAAATCTTTTTTGGAAGCTTTAGAGTAGTTGCAAAGAAGATTAATTAAAACCTTTGAGCTATCGCAGAAAGCATATATTTCTACTCTATTGCATGTTGAGTTGATTACAATAGATTGGATTCCTGTTTCTTTAGCGTCTGAAAGAAGTTGTTTTGAACAAAATAAATCTAAACCAAATTTTCCCCTGTTAGTTGCAGAAGTATTTTTGTAACTGACTCCAATTATACGGAGGATGGGATTACTCAAAATTTTACTTAATTAATATTTCAAAAATAGTAACGTATAAATAGAAAAAATAACGCTATAAGTTCTATAAATAACGTTTAAAGAATTCTATAAAAAATATATTGTAATTTAGCCTAGTTTTTATAATTTTACAGAGTAAATAGAAATTTCTACTATATCTAATTTAGAACATTTCTAAATAACAAAAAATATGCATGTACAAGAAAAAAATATCGCAATAGGTTCCGCTCAGGATTATATTGTTGATGAGGGAATAATCGTTTTGAAATTATCCAATAATCAAGATGATGATATTCAGTACAATTATACTATTGATAAAAATCACATTCAATTTCACTTTTGCACCAAAGGAAAGTCAAAATTTATTTTCAATCAGGGTAGATACTCTTTTCCTGTGGAAAGCGAAAACTCAGTATTGTTATATAATCCTCAAAACGAGTTGCCCATAAATGCCATATTATCACCTAATAGTTTTGTCCTGTCTGTACTAATTTCTATTAAGAAATTCCATGGATTATTTTCAAGTCAAGCAGATCAAATATCTTTTTTGAACAATGAGAATATTGGAAATAAATTTTATAAAGAAAAAAAATTAGGCCCTATGATTTCTGTTGTACTAAATCAAATGGTTCAGCAATCCCTTCACGAGAGCACCTACAAACTTTATCTTAGAGCAAAAGTTTTTGAGCTAATGAGTCTTTACTTTAACAAGAACAAAGAAATGGATATTGAACAATGCCCTTTCTTGGTTGACGATGAAAACATCAAAAAAATAAGAATGGCAAAAGACATAATAATATCTAGAATGACGGAACCACCTTCGTTAAGTGACCTTGCAGGTGAAGTAAAAATTAGTTTAAAAAAGTTGAAACAAGGATTTAAACAAGTATATGGAGTCTCGGTTTATGTTTTTTTGTTGGATTATAAAATGCAAGTCTCTAAAAGATTGTTATCGTCGGGAAATTATAATGTAAATGAAGTTGCCTTGAAAGTTGGTTACAGTACTGCTACCCATTTTATCAATGCTTTCAAAAGAAAATTCGGGACTACACCTAAAAAATATTTAATGTCATTGTAATGAAAGGAGTTTTATTAGTCAATCTCGGTTCTCCGGACAGTCCTGAAAAAAAGGATGTTAAGAAATATCTTTCACAATTTTTAATGGATGAAAGAGTTATAGACGAGCCTTTGTGGTTGAGAACCTTATTGGTAAAGGGTATTATATTAAACACAAGGCCAAAAAAATCTGCTAAAGCTTATAAAAAAATATGGTGGGATGAGGGATCACCCTTAATTGTTTTGTCATATAGATTATTGAAAAAAGTTGACGAAATGACTTCAATTCCAATATCGTTAGCTATGCGCTACGGAAAACCCTCTATTGATTTTGGAATAAAAGAGTTGGTAGAGAAAGGTGTTGATGAAATTTTATTGATTCCTCTTTATCCTCAACATGCGATGGCTTCTACAGAAACTATTTTGGTACTAGCGGAGAAAATAAGACAAGAAAATTATCCTAATGTTCAGTTTACAAACATGCCTGCTTTTTACAATCACCCTGATTACATAAGAGTTTTGGCTCAATCAATTGAAAAGTATTTGGTAGGAAAAGAATGGGATCATCTTTTGTTTTCATATCACGGTATTCCTGAAAGACACGTCCGAAAATCCGACATTACTAAATCTCATTGCAAAATTGATGGAAAATGTTGTTCTGTATCATCACCTGCCCATGAATTTTGTTACAGACATCAATGTTATGAGACAACTAAACGGGTAGTTGAATTTCTAAATTTACCAGAGGGCTCTTATTCCTCATCATTTCAGTCTAGGTTGGCAGGACAGCCTTGGCTTAAACCTTACACGGATAAAACAGTCGAAAACTTCGCAAAATCTGGAACAAAAAAAATGGCAATTGTCACACCTGCATTTGTTTCTGATTGCTTGGAAACCCTTGAAGAAATAGCAATGGAGGCCAAAGAAGAATTTTGTGAAAACGGTGGGGATGAATTTCATGTCGTACCATGTCTAAATGACGATATCGAATGGGCTAAAGTGTTGAGCAGGTGGATTGATGAATGGGCTTTTTCAAAAGTTGATCAATAATAGACTTTTGCCTAATTATCCAATTTTCACTGTTACTTGTTTTAATTTAGTTGTTATATGAAAAAGGTTGATACATTAATCATTGGCGGTGGGATAAGCGGACTTAGTGCAGCACATTTCCTAAATAAAAGAAAAATTGATTTTCTGTTATTAGAATCATCAAATACTTTAGGTGGAGTTATTAGAACTCAAACTCATAAACATTTTGTCCTTGAAAATGGCCCCAATACAGTCCTTAATAATAATTCATCTATCCAAAAGTTAGTTAATGATTGTGAATTAAAAGATAAAATGATTTTTCCTGAAATTAGTTCAAATTCTAAGCGCTATGTTTTTCATAATAATAACCCAGTGGCAGTTCCGTTAAACATAAAGGAATTTTTTAAAACTCCACTCATTCCATTATCTTCAAAATTCAAACTTTTATGCGAACTAATTTCTCCATTTCAATTTCAAAATACCACAGTTTACAATTTTTTTACAATGAAGTTCGGAAAAAAATTTCATGATAATTTGATCGAACCTTTTTTAACCGGAATATATGCAGGCAATACCAAAAAAATGAGCATTAAACATTGCTTTAGAAATTTATGGTTGTTTAAAAAAAAATATAAAATCATATTAATTGGCTTAATAATATCCATGAAAAAAAGGAGCCTCTCTTTCACTTTTAGAAATGGGCTTCATGAACTAATTAAGATTTTAGAAAAAAATCTTAAAGATAAAATTGAACTAAACTCTAGTGTTGAACTAATCAAAAAAAATGGAAATAAATATGAGATTGTAACTAACACCAGAAAAACTTTTTTATGTAAAAATGTCATATCTACAATTCCTTCATTTTCTCTTTCCAAAATTATATTTGACGATAATTTGAGCTCTATCTTAAAAAAAATTGATTACAATCCCATTGATGTTTTTCATTTTGTTTTTAAAAAAGATGACATTAAAAACAACTTGAATGGTTTTGGTATTTTGTGCAAACCATCTGATAAAAAAAATTATTTAGGAATAATTTTTAACAGCAAAATTTTTCCACACATTTGTTCCCCAGACTATGATCTTTTTACTGTTTTAGTGGGCGGTGAAAAACAAAAAGATATTTTAAAAATTTCTAAAGAGGGTCTAAAAAAAATAATTGTAAATGAAATAAAAGACCTTATTAAATGTTCTGGAGATTTAGTCAGCTCAAATTATTTTCGTTGGGAAAAAGCTATTCCCCAATACAACTTAATCCAGGAGGAACTAGGGAAATCAATTTCTAATTTTCAAAAAAAATATAATAATTTTAAGATCATTGGCAACTATTTTTCAGGCGTTTCGGTAAGTGATTGCATTCAAAAATCTGAGCTAGTGGTTGACGAATTATATGATTAGCTATTTGTTAATAGTTCATTGGTGAGACTTTTGTATAGAAATTGATATATTAAGGTCATAAGTTTTAAATATTTAATAGTGCTGAGAAGATTTAATTTCAACAGGGATATTTCAATTAGGTTTAGGATTTTTATAACAATGACATCATTGTTAATCATTGCTTTTGGAGCCATAGCTTGGGTAACAATTCCACAGTTTAAAAAACAATCAAACCAGTATCATGAGCAAAGGCTTGAAAGAAAAAAATCCCAATTACAAAGAAGTATTTCATATATTTTTCAAGACAAAAAAGATGTTGTTAATCAATTTACTTTAGACTCAATTTTTAATGAGAAGATATTTGAAATAGCCGATGTTCAAAATGTAGACTTCAGCATATATGAGCTGGATGGTGCATTACTTAATACTACAATCACAGATTCTGTTAATTCAAAAATTGATATAAAAATTTTAAATCGGTTAAATAAAAGTCAAAGCGAAAGTATCATACAAATGAATCTTGTTGATGGAATTCAATATAGATCGTCATATTCTTTTATTTACGATAACAAAAAAGAACCAATATGGATACTCAATCTTCCTTATTATGATGATGATAACCTTAATACATATGAGCTTGATTCATTTATTTTAATCTTGGGTGGAGTTTACTTTTTTCTACTTGTTATAACCATTCTATTTTCCTATGGAATTTCTATTTACATAACGAGATCACTTTCAGAAATTGGTAAGAAAATTCAACAGACAAGCCTGGATAAGACAAATACCAAAATTCAAGTAAATGCTAGAACCAAGGAAGTAAATATACTAGTAGAGTCTTACAATAAAATGGTTGAAAAACTAAATGATAGTGTTGAAAAGCTTTCCAAATCTAATAAGGAACAAGCTTGGAGGGAGATGGCAAAACAAGTTGCACATGAAATAAAAAATCCTTTAACTCCGATGAGATTAAGTGTTCAAAGTTTTCAAAAGAATTTTGATTTAAAAAATCCAAAAATAAAAAAAGAGTTAGATGAGTTTATTAAAACATTAATTCAACAAATCGATACCATGAGTACAATAGCTTCTGCTTTTTCAAATTTTGCTGAAATGCCAGCTCAAGTTGGAGAAAAAATTAACATAATTGAAACAACAAGGCTGGCTCTAAAAATTTTTAAAGAAAAGCACATAATCTTCATTTCTGAACACAAAAACATTCAAGTTGATATTGACAGGACTCAGATGGTAAGAATAATTACCAACTTAGTTAAGAATGCAATTGAAGCATGTAGCACATTGAAAAAACCGATAATTGAAGTTAAAATAACATCAAAGAAAAAAAATGTATTCATTGAAATTTCTGATAATGGTTTAGGCATACCTAAAGATTTAAAAAATAAAATTTTTGAGCCCAAATTTACAACCAAAACCAGTGGAATGGGATTAGGTTTAGGTATGGTCAAAAATTTAGTAAAATCGTATAATGGGTCAATTGATTTCAGATCTGCGAGCGGTAAAGGAACAGTATTTACAATAAAATTTCCAACAAATTCAAATTGAGTTTATTTACTCAACAATATTCATTAAAAGCATCTTTTAAGTTGGCACTTATAATCTCTGAAGACCTTCCTTCAATATGATGTCTTTCTAACATGTGAACAAGTTCTCCTGACTTAAAAATCGCAATGCATGGTGAGGAAGGAGGGAATGGTACCATTAAATCTCTTGCAGTTTGAGTTGCCTCTTTATCAACACCAGCAAAAACGGTAAGCAATTGATCAGGAACTTTGCTATTGCTTAAAGAGTTAATCACACCAGGTCGAGCATTAGCAGCAGCACATCCACAGACTGAATTCACAATTAGAAGAGCAGATTTACTATTGAGAACGTTTTCTTTTACCTCGGAAGTTGTTTTTAAGTCTTTGAAACCAACTGAGGTTAGTTCTTCTTCCATTGGTTTGGTAATTTCTGGTGGATACATTACAAAATTTTCCACAAATATAATAAAGATCAACAAATTCCCTTTTGTAACTTTGCTTTTTTGTTTTCAAAATGAACAAGTGGATTTTCGCAATTTTTGGATATATTATTTTTAGAACCCCGGGAGCAATATTAGGTTTTCTTTTAGGAAGTTTAATCCAAAAAGGAAGCAGTATAACAATTAATAAAATTACCCAACAAGATTTTGAATTAAATTTATTAGCGCTGGCTTCTCTAGTTATTAAAGCAGATGGTAGGGTTTCACAAAAGGAGTTAGATTTTGTAAGAAATTATTTTATTTCTGCTTATGGACAACAAAGAGCAAATCAAACATTTAGAATATTTAATAATCATTTAAAAAAAACAACGATATCAACACAAAAAATTGGACAGCTTTTTAATAGATACTTGAGCAATGAAAGCAGACTGCAGGTGTTACATTTTTTATTTGGAATTGCCAATGCTGACGGTACGATTTCATCCAAAGAATTGGATAGGCTAAAGGAATTTTCCTATTTACTTAATTTGTCAAATCTTGATTATGAAAGTATAAAAGCGATGTTTGTTGAACAATTAGATAATGCTTACAAAATTTTAGAAGTTCAAAAAAATGACCCAATTGATGTAATTAAAAGATCTTATAGAGACATGGCGAAAAAACATCATCCTGATAAAGTCCAACATCTTGGAGAAGCCTATGTGAAAGCCTCGCAAGAGAAATTCCAAAAAATTCAAAAAGCATACGAAAAGATTAAAACAGAAAGAGGTTTTTAAAAATAAGATTTTGTAGTTTAGATCAATTACAGAAAATAATGGAGGATATTCTATTTTACTTTCAATTAGGGTTAACACATGTTCTGGATTTTAATGCCTACGACCACATGTTATTTTTAATTGCATTAACAATTCCATATTCTTTTAAAAAATTCAAAACAGTTTTCTGGATTGTAACTTTTTTCACTTTAGGACATACTCTTTCACTGTTTATTTCTGCCTATGAAATTTATAGACCCAATGAGAACTTGATAGAAATTCTAATACCTGTGACTATTATTCTAACAGCCCTTGGTAATGTTATTTTTATTTCAAGAAAGAACTATAATAAAGCTTCTAGCTTTTTTATTTCACTAAGTTTTGGGATAATTCATGGCTTTGGTTTTGGAAATTATTTTAATCAAATTTCTTTTCCTTTGGAATCAAAAGTTGCACCTTTAGTTGGTTTTTCATTTGGAGTCGAATTTTCTCAATTAATAATAGTATTGATTATTTTTATTGCAAATTTTCTAGTAATGAAAACTTTTAATGTTCAACACACAAAATATATAACTATGGTATCTATTTTTATTGTTGGTTTTTCATTTAATATGATTTTAAATAGTTTTTAAAATGAGTAATAAAAAACAAACCAAATATGACGTAGCTTATCTAAAAATGGCTTTGGAATGGGCGAAACTTTCTTATTGCAAGAGAAGACAAGNTGGTGCATTAATTGTTAAAGATAGAATGATAATATCTGATGGATATAATGGAACACCAACTGGGTTTGAAAATATTTGTGAGGACGATGACAACTATACTAAGTGGTATGTCCTTCACGCTGAAGCCAATGCTATTTTGAAAGTGGCAGCTTCAACACAATCCACCAAAGGTGCCACACTTTACGTTACTTTGTCACCATGCACAGAGTGCAGTAAGCTGATTTTCCAATCNGGAATAAAAAGAGTTGTATACCATGAACAGTATAAAGATAGATCAGGTTTGGATTTTTTGATAAAGGGCGGAGTCGAAATTCTACAAATAAAAAATCTTTAAAATCAATCTAATTTTTTATTTATTTTTTCAGATTTATCCAAAATTAGTATTAATATTATTGCAATTAAGCACGCTAAAATTCCAGCTGCTGCAACCTTATTTTCCTCATTTTGAATGTCATCAAAATTTATGTGGTATAAGTTGAATATCATTAGAGCCGATGCGATTGCAATAAAAAAATATTTTTTCATATTAAATAAATAATCCTTGAATGTTACTAGTAAATAGTTTGACAGATATTGCTAGTAAAACTACACCAAATACTTTTCTAATAATTTGTATTCCATTGGGACCTAGAATTTTTTCAATTTTTTTTGATGTTTTTAGAACAATAAAAATAAAAATTACATTTAGAATTATGGCTATAATAATATTTTCTGTTGAATATTCCGACTTAATTGAAAGTAGTGTAGTGAGGCTTCCGGGTCCTGCGATTAGTGGAAACGCAAGTGGAAATATAGATGCGGTTGAACTAGTGTTTCCATCATCTTTATAAATAGAAATTCCCAAAATCATTTCAAGTGCAATAAAAAACAAAACAAAAGATCCAGCAACAGCAAAGGAGTTTACATCAATTCCAATCAACGAAAGAATGTTTTCCCCAATAAAAAGAAAAAAAATCATTATCACTCCTGCAATTATAGATGCTTTCCCGCTTTGTATATGACCTGCTTTTTTTCGTAAATCAACAATAATTGGGATGTTTCCCACTATGTCAATCACTGCGAACAGAATCATAAATGCAGCAAATATTTCTTTGTAATTGAATTCCATTTTCAGNTTTTTTGCAAATATATAATTAAAGAATATAATTAAACATTTTATTTAAGGAGACTGCTTAAGTATTATAATTTTTGGTATGTCCACTACTGAAAACAGACATTTATAAATTTTGATTGAAATTGCTAATTGATTGTTTGGTGCTAATCTTGTGTAGTGCCGATGGTTTTTGAGCTAGCCTTCGCAGCTTTCGCACTCTTTCTTTTGCTTAAACTTTTGAGCAGCATTCATGCTGTGTTGATAGTACAAGGATTTAAGACCCAGTTTCCATGCCGTAACATGGATGTTATTAATATCTTTAGTTGATGTGTCTGGATGAACAATTATGTTGAGAGATTGACCTTGGTCTATGTGATTTTGTCTATTAGCTGCTTGATAGATTATAACTAACTGATCAATTTCTGAGTAGGTTTTGAATACATCTTTTTCTTTTTCAGNTANAAANTCAAGATCTTGAACTGAACCATCCTTGTCTCTTATTTCTTTCCAAACCTCAGGGTTATCCATGCCTTTTTCTTGTAGAAGTTTTACTAAAAAAGGGTTTTTAACCGTTGTCTTTATCTTGGCAATATCTTTTACATAAATATTAGACCATATAGGTTCTATCCCTTGTGATACTTGTCCGAGTATGAAAGCAGAAGATGTTGTGGGTGCAATTGCATTCAAAGTTGTATTTCTTCTTCCGTACCCTTTGAGCATTTTTGGCTCTCCAAACATTTNNGCTAAACGCTCTGAAGCTTTGTANGAATGCTCTTTTAAAGTTTTAAAAACNTCACTATTNAAATCGTATGCTTCTTGGCTGTCAAATGGCAGCATTTTAGANTGAAGTANAGAGTGCCAACCAAGNGTTCCCATTCCAAGAGCTCTNTTTTCTTTNGAAAAATTNTATGCNCNTTCCATAAAAAGAAATGTTTGNTGNTCNTCTCTGTTNTCNGAATTTCTNTAGGAATCTAATTTNTCCAAAAANTCAGTAATTACNGCATCNAAAAAGTAAACCATGGTTTCAACNGCNTCNGTNTCTTTCCANTTNTCATANTGTAATAAATTGATACTTGATAAAACACAAACAAAAGACCATTTATGGTCAGATGGAAGCATTATTTCTGTACATAAGTTACTGGCATAAATCGGAAGTTTTTTGTCTTTGTATACGTCGGCTGCTCCGTTGTTGGCATTATCTGTAAAGAAAATATAAGGATACCCCATTTCTCCACGACTCTGTAAAACTTTTGCCCAAACTGTTCGTTTTTCAACATTTCCATCAATCATGTCTTGCATCCAATCATTTGTTACAGTAACTCCATGAGTTAATTCTTGTATGGGGTTACCCTCTGTCCCAATTTCTAAGAATTCCATAATGTCGGGGTGATCAATTGGTAAATAGGGGGAAAAACGACCTCGTCTAACAGAGCCTTGACTTACGACATCAACCATGGACTCAAATAGTCTCATAATATGAACAGCTCCTGAAGCTTCTCCATTATTTTTAATTTCGGCGCCGCGGTGTCGAATTTTACCAAAATAACCTGAAGTTCCACCTCCTAATTTGGACATCATACCTACTTCGGATTGAGAGTATAAAATATTCCCTATGTCATCATCAATGTGAGAACCAAAGCAACTAATTGGTAAACCGCGTTCTTTTCCAAAGTTTGACCAAACAGGTGATGCCAGTGAATAAAATCCTTCGGACATGTAGTGATAAAATTTCTCTGCATATCCAGGGATTTGGAGAATTTCTTCTGCTCTTTTCGCAATGTTAGCAATTCGTTCCTCAGCAGATAAGCCTTCTCCAAGATAGCCAGCAGCCAGAAATTTTCTGCTGTTTTCGTTTAGCCATTCGAATGGTTTTGTAGAATTTAGTTTGGTTGTCTGCATATTTTAAAACAGGTCATCACTTGTTATACTTTGAGTTCTTTTACTGTAATTGATCGATCGTTTCACAAAAAAG
>PAGT01000056.1 GCA_002705485.1 Flavobacteriales bacterium
TTCGATAAAAGGAAGTAAATAAGCTACCGCTTTTTTCATCACTCTTGCTGACTTCACAACCTGAGGAAGAAACATTTTACCTGCTCCAAATAAATCTCCAACGATATTCATTCCGTCCATTAAATGCCCCTCTATAACCTGGATGGGTTTTTCAACACTTTGTCTTGCTAATTCTACATCTTCTTCAACAAATTCGTCTTTACCATTAATTAAGGAATAGGATATTCTTTCACGTAGATCTAAATTTCTCCATTCTTTATTATTAGATTTTTTTCCTTTTTTATCTCCAACAACACTTTCGGCAAATTCTAATAATCTCTCGGTGGCATCATCTCTTCTATCCAACAAAACATCTTCAACGTGTTCCAATAAATCTTTAGGTATTTCATCATAGATTTCTAGCCTGTTTGGGTTAACTATACCCATATTCATTCCATGATTAATTGCATGATATAAAAATGATGAGTGCATAGCATCTCTAACAACATTATTGCCTCTGAATGAAAAAGAAACATTACTGACACCACCACTCACACTAGCATAAGGTAGGTTTGATCTAATCCATTTTGTAGCTTTAAAAAAATCAACAGCATTTTTTCTATGTTCTTCCATTCCTGTAGCTACAGGGAATATGTTTGGATCAAAAATTATATCCTGAGGTTTAAAGCCGATCTTTTCAACAAGAATTTTATAAGATCTCTCGCATATTTCAATTCGTCTTTCATAGTTGTCAGCCTGACCAACTTCATCAAAAGCCATTACAATTACAGCTGCTCCGTATCTCTTGATTAGCTTGGCATGCTCAATAAATTCATCTTCTCCTTCTTTTAAACTAATTGAATTGACAACACATTTTCCTTGGACTGTCTTTAATCCAGCTTCAATAATATCCCATTTCGAGCTATCAATCATGATGGGAACTCTTGAAATATCAGGTTCAGAAGCTATTAAATTTAAAAACTTGGTCATAGCTTTAACACCATCAATCATTCCCTCGTCCATGTTAACATCAATGATTTGTGCACCACCCTCAACTTGATCTCGAGCTACTTCCAGAGCCTCATCATAACTATCACTTTCAATTAATCTTAAAAACTTTTTTGATCCTGTAACATTGGTTCTTTCACCAACGTTTACAAAAGTGGAATCTTTTGATATGACCAATGGTTCTAGTCCGGATAGTACAAGATTTTTATCTTTAGACATAGTTAATTTAGCTTTCTCGGTTTGAATTTACTTGCCTCCTCTGCAATTAGTTTAATATATTCAGGTGTTGTCCCACAACATCCACCAATTATATTAACAGAATTTGATTCCAAATATTCTTTTATTAGATCTCTCATTTCCTCAGGTGTCTGATCGTATTCACCAAAAGCATTTGGGAGACCAGCATTTGGAAATGCCGATGTGTAAAAGTCAGTTACTCTACTTAACCTTTTTAAGTAAGGTAACATCAAATCAGCACCAAGAGCACAATTTAATCCGATGCTGAGTAAAGGAAGATGGGACAAAGAATTAACAAATGCCTCTACGGTTTGACCGGATAGAGTTCTTCCACTTGCATCGGTTATGGTTCCGCTGATCATAATGGGCACAGAAATACTCCTTTCCTCCAAAACAGAATCAACAGCAAATAAAGCTGCTTTTGCGTTCAAGGTGTCAAAAATAGTTTCAATTAATAGAATGTCCACTCCTCCATCAATAAGAGCATTTATTTGCTCTGAATATGCCTCAACCAATTCATCAAATGTAACAGCTCTAAAACCAGGATCATTTACATCTGGAGACATACTTGCAGTTCTGTTGGTTGGCCCAATAGATCCAGCAACAAATCTTGGTTTTTCAGAATTTTTTTTTGAATATTTAAGAGCCGCTTGTTTTGCAATTCTAGCCGATTCAAAATTTATTTCACTAACCAAAGACTCCATGCTATAATCTGCCATGCCAATACTGGTTGATGAGAATGTATTTGTTTCTATGATATCTGCCCCAACTTCTAAATATTTTTCATGAATTGTTTTTATTGCCTTAGGTTGTGTAAGAGACAATAAATCATTATTTCCTTTAACACTGCACTTATGATCTTTAAATCGAGAGCCTCGATAGTCAGATTCAGAAAACTTGTAATCCTGTATCATAGTTCCCATTGCACCGTCCAATACAAGTATTCTTTTTTCTAAAATTTTATAAATGAGATTATTCATGTGTGTTAATAGGATAATCAATTACTTTTTTATACTTAAGTGACTCAAAAATTCCAAATAACAGAGTGGAATAGAAAGCGAAACCTAAAATAGTTCCTTTGAAAAAAGGCAAACCTGCTGTGTAACAAGTTAAAAGTCCATTAAGAGTTTTTGGATACATTGATCCAGAAAACCACACACCAAAATTTGTTATCAAGAAAAACAGTAAACTGGAACAAAAAGTTGTTAAAAAGATGTTTTTTAAAGATTTTATTTTTAAAAATTTTAGTCCAATAAACGTAATTAATAAAAATGATGAATATTGCCATACAAAGCCTGAATAAAACCATGTGAAACCTGAATATAATGACAATAAAAAATTATTGATTATAATATCACTTACCCACAATGAAATAATTGGTACTAAAAAAGCATGATACTTATTATTTAAATATGCTCCACCGAAAAGTGCAATAGCGCCAACTGGATTAAAATTTGGCATGTGAGGAATAATTCTTGAAAATAATGCAAACAAAATCAGTGCCAAAACACCCACATAATTTAAATTTATTTTTTTCATAGTATATGGTTTATAAATACTCTAAATATTAATTTAATAGATAAAAAATCGAATAGAGTTGGGAGGGAGTTAAAAATATGATTCATATCTGTTTTAGCAATTTTTTTTTGAGGGAGCAATCAGTCAAATCTATCCTCTAATTATTTTACAAAGTTATAAAAAAATTTTAGTACTTCGGGTGGGGATCGAACCCACACTCTGTTGCCAGAACTGGATTTTGAATCCAGCGCGTCTACCAATTCCGCCACCGAAGCAAAACCAGTACTAAATTATAAATTAATTAAGTAATAAAATAATATCCCAATATTAAATTGATTACCTAAAATAAATTAGTAAATTTGCCACCCCAAGTAAAAAAAATGTCAACAACCAAAACTGAAGCCAAAATATTTGCATGCACTCAGAGTACAGAAATTGGAGAAGATATTTCCAAAGCTTTTGGAGTAGGACTAGGGAAAGTAAGCTTTTATAACTTTAGTGACGGAGAATATCAACCCTCGTTTGAAGAAACAATAAGAGGAAGTAGAATTTTTTTAATTGGTTCGACACATCCAAACTCTGAAAACCTTATGGAACTTTTACTTATGATTGATGCTGCAAAAAGAGCATCAGCAAGACATATTACTGCTGTAATTCCATATTATGGATGGGCAAGACAAGACAGAAAAGACAAACCAAGGGTTCCCATAGGAGCAAAATTAATTGCAAAATTAATTGAAACCGCAGGGGCAACTAGAATTATCACAATGGACTTACATGCTGATCAAATACAAGGTTTTTTTGANAAACCTGTTGATCATTTGTATGCATCCACTATTTTCATCCCTTACATTGAAAGCCTAAAACTAGATNATTTAACCATAGCTTCACCAGATATGGGTGGTTCAAAAAGAGCATATGCTTATTCNAAATTTTTAAATAGCAATGTAGTTATTTGTTATAAACAAAGAGAAAAAGCTAATGTTATATCACACATGGAACTCATCGGGGATGTAAAAAATAAAAATGTAGTTCTGGTAGATGATATGGTTGACACCGCTGGAACACTAACAAAAGCTGCGGATTTGATGATTCAGAGAGGTGCTAAATCTGTAAGGGCAATTTGTACTCATCCTCTTCTGTCTGGTGGTGCTTACGAAAAGATTGATAAATCAAATCTTAGTGAATTAATTGTCACAGATAGTATACCAACTAAAAAAAAGTCAAAAAAAATTAAAGTACTATCTTCAGCAAAATTATTCGCAGAAGTAATGAAGAATGTTCACAACAACAAATCTATTAACTCATTTTTTATAAANTAATGAAATCAATAACAATAAACGGATCTAAAAGAGAAAGCGTAGGTAAAAAAGCTAGTAAGGACTTNCGTAATGCTGGAAAGGTTCCTTGCGTTATATACGGAGGAGACGAACCTGTTCACTTTTCAGCAGACGAAATTTCATTCTCCAAATTGGTATACACTGCAGATGCTCATACTGTAGTCGTTGCTTTTGAAGATGGTAATAAAATTGATGCAGTTCTTCAAGATATTCAATTTCATCCAGTAACAGATAAAATTTTACACATAGACTTTTTTCAATTACACGAAGGAAAAGAAATTAACATGATCATTCCTGTGAGAATTGAGGGTACTGCTCCTGGTGTCAGAGACTCAGGTGGACTACTCTCCAGAAATAAGAGAAAGCTTACAGTGAGAGCACTACCTAAAAACTTACCCGACTTTTTACTGGCTGATGTATCAAAACTAAACCTCAACGATAGTATTACTGTTGCNGATTTGGCTGATGAAACTTTTAAAATTCTTCATCCAGATAGTCAAGTAGTTTGTCAAGTTAAAATGTCTAGGGCTTCAATGTCAATTGATGAAGATATTGATGATGAAGAGCTTGAGGAAGGTGAAACTAGTGAATCTGCTGATGCAAGTGGGGATTCTAAATCATCAGAAGCTGGAGATACNTCNAAGANTGATGAAGGGAAATCTAACGATAAAAAAGACGANAAAAGCGATAATAATTAGTTTTTAAAATTAATCNTCTCATTGAATTTGGTATGCTTTTTTTAAATTTACTTTAAAAGATATTAAATTGAAATGTATAGACTTCTTGGTTTCTAAATTTAAACGTTCGATTGATTTGAATAAGTATTTAATTGTTGGGATTGGAAATATCGGAACTGATTATTTTAAAACTAGACATAATCTGGGTTTTGAGGCTTTAGATTTCATTTCAGATCATTTTGATAGTAAATTTGAAAAAAAAAGATTAGGAGAAGTTTCTAAATTTACATTTAAAGGAAAAAAAATAATTTTACTAAAACCCAATACTTATGTCAATTTAAGTGGGAAATCTATTCGATATTGGTTAAATAAAGAAAAAATTAATATTGAAAACTTGATGGTAGTTATTGATGATATAAATTTACCCTTTGGAACCATACGAATAAGAACTAAAGGATCTGATGGAGGGCATAATGGACTGAAAAATATTAATGAATTATTNGACACAANTAGTTACAATAGGCTAAGATTNGGAATTGGTTCAAACTTNACGAAAAAAAGTCAGTCGGATTATGTGTTATCCAAGTGGTCTGAANATGAGAGTTCAGAATTATCTAAATTGATTCCCATTGTTAACGAGGTNATATGTANGTTTGTTTTGTCNGGTGTNGATTTAACAATGAGCCAATACAATTCATAATGANAANGATCAATGGAGTTNAAAATTTTAAAGCCAAACNACCCACAATAACAACAATTGGGACATTTGATGGAGTACACTTNGGNCACCAAAAAATCTTATCAAAATTAGTTGAAGAAGGTAAGAAAAGNAATCTAGAAACAATTGTATTAACATTTTCTCCACATCCACGAAAAGTTCTAAATCCAAACCTTCAATTGTATCAATTAAATACATCCAATGAAAAAATGGAACTATTTAAAAAGTCTGGAATAGATAATTTAATTATCCAAAAATTTGACAAAGTTTTTTCAGAATTTTCTGCTAACAGATTTGTTAAAAATATTATTGTAGGTAAGTTAAATGTAAAGAAGATTCTCATCGGATATGATCATAGATTTGGCAAAAATAGAGAAGCTGGGATTGAGGAATTAACAATTTTAGGAAAAAAGTATGATTTTGAAATCATTGAAATAAATGTTGAAGAAAAAAATAATATTTCTATTAGCTCTACAAAAATAAGAACCGCCTTGAAAGAGGGTGATTTAAGTACTGTAAAGTCTTATTTAGGGTATGATTACAGAATCTCTGGTAAGATTATAAAAGGTAATTCAATTGGAAGAAAAATTGGGTTTCCAACAGCAAATTTACAGCTTGTAGATAAAGAAAAGCTAATTCCTAAACGAGGTGTTTACTTAGTTTATACTACTTTGGAAAATAAACTGATTCACGGAATGATGAATATTGGAATAAAACCAACTTTGAAAAAAGCAAAAGAATCTATTGAGGTTAATTTATTTGGTTGGGAAAAAAACATATATGGAAAACATATTGATGTTTTTTTAAAAAAATTTATAAGAGATGAAAGAAAATTCGTTTCTTTAGAAAAGTTATCTGAACAACTTAAATCTGACAAAGGGACTTGTTTAAAATTATTGAATGAAAAATAATTATGAGTTAATTTTATTAAAGTTTAATAACCCATGCTAGTCGTATCACAAATTATTGAAAATTTTGAATCTATTTGTAATTCTTTGGAAAAAAGAAATTTTGACGCAAAACCTATACTTAATAAAGTTGTAGATTATGACAAAGAACGTAGAATTATTCAATCAGAATTAGATGGTTTTCTTCACCAGCTCAACAGTTTAGCCAAAGAAATTGGGGAATTATATAAAAACAATCAAATTGACAAGGCAAATAAGTTTAAGATTGAAGTTTCTGAATTAAAAATTAAAACCAAGAATCTTTCTGAAAAATTAAAAGAAATTCAAGAAAAAATAAAAAACTGTTTACTAGACATACCCAATACTCCTCATAAATTAGTTAAAAAAGGTGACTCTGAAGAAGACAATGAAATTGTTTTTGTAGTGAAAAATATTCCAAAAGGTGATAAAAATGATTTGACTCACTGGGAACTATCCAAAAAATTAAATATAATTGACTTTGATTTGGGTAGTAAAATTACTGGCTCTGGATTTCCCGTATACATAAATAAAGGAGCTAAATTACAAAGAGCATTAATAAATTATTTTTTGGATAAAAANATTANTGCTGGNTANAAAGANGTNCAGGTGCCTATTTTGGTAAATGAAAAAAGTGGAATCGCTACTGGTCAATTGCCTGATAAGGAGGGTCAAATGTATCAAATTAATCATGATAATCTNTACCTTGCCCCGACTGCAGAAGTTCCCGTNACTAACATGTTTAGAGATTCGATANTTGATTNNAAATCAATACCAATATCTTTAACTAGTTACACCCCNTGCTTNAGAAGAGAAGCTGGAAGTTATGGTTCTCATGTGCGGGGTTTAAATCGTTTACATCAATTTGACAAAGTTGAATTGGTTAGAATTGAAAACCCCGAAAGTTCGTATGTAGCTTTGGATCAAATGGTCGAACATGTAAAATCTATTTTGGTAGATCTTAATTTACCATTTAGAATACTCAGACTTTGTGGAGGAGACCTAGGCTTCACTTCCGCCTTAACTTATGATTTTGAAGTTTACTCAAAAGCTCAGAAAAAGTGGTTAGAAGTTAGTTCTGTTTCAAATTTTGAAACCTATCAGTCCAATCGTTTAAAACTTAGAATAAATAATGCAGGAACCAAANTNCTTGCACACACNCTAAATGGAAGTTCTCTGGCATTGCCAAGAATACTAGCCAGTATTATAGAAAACTTTCAAGAAAAGGATGCAGTTGTAATTCCTAAAGTTTTAACTACTTACACTGGTTTTGAAAAAATCCATTAATAATTGAGAAAATTAAAACCAAAAAAATTCTTCGGTCAACATTTTTTAAATGACAATGAGGTTGCGGTTCGAATAATAAGAAAAATTGATCTTAATAATATTGAAACTATTGTTGAGGTTGGACCAGGAATGGGTGTTTTAACTACGCACATAATTAAAATAAAAAAGCACTTGGTTTTTGTCGAAATCGATGACGATGCGGTAACTTATCTAAGAGAAAAATATAGTGAAATATCAAATTTAATACTAAATCAAGATTTTTTAAAACTAGATATTCAAAAATTCAAATGTCCAATAGCAATTGTGGGAAACTTTCCTTACAATATTTCATCTCAAATAGTTTTTAAAATCCTTAAAAATAGAAATTATGTGAATCNAATGGTAGGAATGTTTCAAAAGGAAGTGGCAGAGAGGATCTGTTCTAAACCAGGATCTAAAGTATATGGTATATTGTCTGTTTTAACACAAGCTTTCTTTGTTACCGATTTTTTATTTTCACTAAAATCCTCTTTTTTTGACCCACCACCCAAAGTTGAATCTTCGGTGGTTAAGTTTTCTAGAAATGAAATAAAACATTTGAAATGTAATGAAGATTTGTTTTTTNAAATTGTAAAAAAATCTTTTCAACAACGAAGAAAAACTATCAAAAATAGTTTAAAAACTTTCAATTTACCGAAAATTACTAAAGAACATGTTATCTTTGAAAGACGTCCAGAAACATTAAATGTAGAAGACTTTGTTCTTCTAACTAATATTATAGAAAATGGTACAGTTCCAACTTACCGAAGAATTAATTAATAGGATTGCTGATTTAATATCATCAAGAAAAAACTCAACTTTAAAGAATCTTGTTAAAGACATTCACTATGCGGACATGGCAGATGTAATAAATTCTTTGAGTGAGGATGAAGGAACTTATTTAATTAAACTTTTTGATAGTGAGAGAACATCTGAAATTCTAACTGAACTTGATGAAAATGTAAGGGAAAAAATTTTAAAAAGTTTATCTGTNAAAGAAATTGCTGGTGAAATAAAAGAACTTGATAGTGACGACGCTGTCGANATATTAAGTGAATTATCAGAGGAAAGACAAGATGAAGTAATTTCTGAAATTAAAGATGACACTCTTGCAGACGATTTGATAGAGCTTCTTTCATACGAAGAAGATTCTGCTGGTGGTCTTATGGCCAAAGAATTAGTTAAAGCAAACGAAAATTGGACTGTTTCAAAATGTTTGAAAGAAATAAAAAANCAAGGNGAAAATGTTACCAGAGTACATTCNATTTATGTTGTAGACAANAATGAAATATTNATTGGAAGACTNTCTCTGAAAGACNTNATTACTGCAAACTCTNATAAATTAATAAAAAACATTTATATTCCAAAAGTTGATTCGGTTAATGTTAACGAAAAAGGAGAGGAAATTGTAAAAATAATGTCTAAATATGATTTAGAAGCAATTCCAGTTACTGATGAAAAAAAACAACTCCTTGGAAGAATTACAATCGATGATATTGTTGATTTTATTAAAGATGAAGCTGATGAAGATTACCTTATTGCTGCAGGTGTTCAAGGAGATGTTGAAGCTGATGACTCAATTTTTGAATTAACGAAGGCAAGACTTCCTTGGTTATTTTTGGGTTTGATTGGAGGCTTAGGAAGTGTTTTTATTTTGGAGGGATTTGAAGAATTTATGAATGATCCAAATTACAAAGCATTGTTTTTTTTCACCCCTTTAATTGCTGCTATGGCAGGAAATG
Organism: Flavobacteriales bacterium; assembly: GCA_002705485.1. Taxonomy (GTDB): domain Bacteria; phylum Bacteroidota; class Bacteroidia; order Flavobacteriales; family Flavobacteriaceae; genus MAG-121220-bin8. Next base: position 9,451 of record PAGT01000056.1, read on the forward strand.
TTGGTGTACAGTCATCTGCAATAATTGTCCAAGGTTTAGCAAATGATGTTGTTAAAGGTAGTTTAATAACAAGATTGTTAAAGGAATTAGGACTAAGCCTAATCAATGGAATTATTCTTGGCCTAATTACCATTGTTTTTGGAACTCTCATCAACCAACCTTTGGACTTAAGTCTTGTGATTTCTTTTTCCATGCTCTGTGTCATT
>PAGT01000057.1 GCA_002705485.1 Flavobacteriales bacterium
CTTTAGCCTTAGACCCACTACGCTCATCTGATTTCTCACCCATTTATCAGGAAGTTTAATAAAATCATAAGCTCTATTTATATTGTAGCTCTTTAAACGTTCGGAATGTTTAAATCCTATTCCCCACACATCTTCTATTTTCAACCATTTAAGTGCTTTTTCTCTTTTTTCTTTTGATTCTATGGCATAAACGCCTTTAGTTTTTTTATCAAATTTTTTAGAAATTCGATTAGCTACTTTAGCTAATGCTTTAGTGGGAGCAAACCCGATACTGACTGGAATCCCCGTCCATTTTAGTATTTTATTTCGCATCTCTTTTCCATATTCCTCTAAATCATAATTATCGAACCCTCTGAATTCTAAAAAAGCTTCATCAATGCTGTAAATTTCAATATTTGGCGTGTAAGAGCTTAAAATACTCATCACCCTACTGCTCATATCACCATAGAGCGGGAAATTACTGGAAAACACATGAATATTATGTTTTTTAAATACAGAGTCATATTTAAAAGCGGGTGCTCCCATTGGAATCCCCAGGGATTTTGCTTCATTACTCCTAGATATTACACAGCCATCATTGTTTGATAAAATAGCAATAGGTTTTCCAATTAATTTTGGATTAAAAACCCTTTCACATGAGGCATAAAAATTATTACAATCAACCAGCGCAAACATTCTTTAAATGTACATTTTAGATTTTTTTAATTCAATAGATTAATCGATTAAAGTTTTTAACAATTCTTATCGTAAATTCGAATTTTAAATTAAAAATGAATTATTATTTTAAAACACAAAAACTAGTTGAATCTTTTGGGTTTAAAATTGTGTCACGAGATTTTAATAGGCCTTGGGGAGGATTTCTGGTTATAGATGAGAGTCAAGCACAGGATTTTTCAAATCACTTTTTTAAAGGAATCCATGTAGAAGATTTAAAAATTAGCAGAAAGTTGAGTCCTAAAATTTTAATTGTTAAACCCAACGCTAGATTGTCTTGGCAATACCATCACAGAAGAGCAGAAATATGGAGAGTTTTTGAAGGAAAAGTAGGGGTTATTCAAAGTGAAGATGATACTCAAAATGAAATGAGAGTTTATGATGAGGGGGGTCAAATTGTTTTAAAACAAGGAGAAAGACATAGGCTAATTGGACTTAAAGATTATGGAGTGGTTGCAGAAATATGGCAACACACAGATGATAAAAACCCAAGTGATGAAGAGGATATAGTACGAGTTGAGGATGATTTTGGAAGATAAAAAAAACACAAAAAAATATACCGTAGTTTTAAAAAGTTGTAATTTTATAATTCACAATATTATGTGTATTTGATGGATCCTTATTCTTTTCTTAATACAGCCCATACTTCATATTTTGCAGAACTATATGATCAATACTTAATAAATCCAGAACAAGTAGAGCCAAGTTGGCGAGCTTTTTTTCAGGGTTTCGAATTTGGGATTGAAGAATCTAAAAAGGAACAATCTGAATTTAAGGATACTGAGATACCAGAAAATATTCTAAATGAATTCAAAGTAGTTAAATTAATAAATGCCTACAGGACTAGAGGGCATTTGTTTACCAAAACCAATCCCGTTAGAGATCGTAGAACATACGTTCCTAACTTAGATTTAGTAAATTTTGAACTTAATGAAGATGATCTTCAAGTTGTTTTCAGTGCTGGTGAGATTATTGGTTTGGGTCCTACAACCTTAGAGAATATTTTGATTCAATTGGAAACAATTTATTGTGATTCTATTGGTATTGAATACATGTTTATTAGAACACCTGAAAGAATCAGTTGGATTCAAAGTAGGCTTAACATAAATTCAAATCACCCCGATTTTTCAAAAAAACAAAAGCTACAGATTTTAAAGAAAACTATTGAAGCGGTTACATTTGAAAAGTTTTTGCACACAAAATATGTTGGACAGAAAAGATTTTCTTTAGAAGGAGGTGAATCACTAATCCCTGCTTTAGATGCTCTTATTGAAAAAGCAGCCGATCTAGGTGTCAAAGAGTTTACACTTGGAATGGCTCACAGAGGAAGACTTAATACATTAACAAATATTTTTGGAAAGCCTGTTAAAGAAATCTTTAACGAGTTTGATGGAAAGGATTACAGCGAAGAAGTTTTTGATGGAGATGTCAAGTATCATTTGGGCTGGACGTCTGAGAGAAAGACCGATTCAGGAAAAAAAGTATACATGAATATTGCTCCAAATCCTTCTCACCTAGAAGCTGTTGGACCTGTAGTTCAGGGAATCACCAGAGCTAAGCAAGAAAAATATCATCCAAATCAAATCGAAAATGTTTTACCAATTATTATTCACGGAGATGCTGCGATTGCTGGTCAAGGAGTAGTTTACGAAACTGTTCAGATGGAAAGATTAAAAGGTTTTAAAACAGGTGGAACAATCCATATTGTGGTAAATAACCAAGTTGGATTCACTACTAATTATTTGGATGGTAGATCATCAACATACTGCACTGACGTTGCAAAACCAAATTTAAGTCCAGTTTTACACATTAACGCAGACGATGTTGAAGCAGTTGTTCATTCAATTACGTTTGCTCTGGACTACAGGATGAGATACAAAAGAGATATTTTTATTGATTTATTAGGGTACAGAAAGTATGGGCACAATGAGGGAGATGAACCAAGATTTACTCAACCAAAATTGTACAAATCGATATCGAGACATCCTAATTTAATGGAAATTTATTCTAAGAAATTGATAGAAGATGGGTTGATTACTATAGATGAAGTCAAACAAATAGAGCAAGATTATAAAAATAATTTGGAAGACAAGTTAGAAATTTCAAAAGATGATGAAAGTATTTTAATTACTCCCTTTATGGCTTATGAATGGAAAGGTTTTAGAAGAGTCAAGGAACAAAACATGCTTAAGAATTTTGAAACTAATGTTCCAAGGTCTGAATTGTCAAAAATTGCCGATAAGCTTACAACTTTACCTACTGATTTTAATTTTTTAAGAAAAATTGAGCGATTAATTGGAGATAGAAAAAAAATGTTTTTCGAAACAAATAAACTTGATTGGGCTATGGGAGAACTTTTGGCTTACGGTACTTTACTTAATGACGGCTACCATGTTAGGTTGACTGGACAAGATGTGGAAAGAGGGACTTTTTCTCATAGGCATGCTGTAATAAAAGCAGAGGATTCTGAGAAAGAAATTCTTTTACTCAACGGAATATCCAAAAATCAAGGAAACTTTAGTATTTATAATTCATCTCTTTCTGAATATGGAGTTATGGGCTATGAATATGGATATGCACTTACCAGCCCTAAAACATTATGTATTTGGGAAGCACAATTTGGAGATTTTAGTAATGGAGCACAAATTATGATTGACCAATATCTTTCAGCTGCTGAGGATAAATGGAAACTACAAAATGGTTTGGTTTTGCTTCTTCCTCACGGATATGAAGGTCAAGGTGCTGAGCATTCTTCAGCTAGAATGGAAAGATACCTACAGCTGTGCGCAAAAGATAATATGTACGTTGCTAATTGTACTACACCTGCTAATTTTTTTCACATATTAAGAAGGCAAATGGTTACCAACTTTAGAAAACCTCTAATAATTTTTACACCCAAAAGTTTGCTTCGACACCCCAAAGCAGTTTCACAAATTGATGATTTTTCAGAAGGAACATTCATGCCTATTTTGGATCAAGATATAGTGAAACCTGAAAAGGTTAACAAAGTAGTTTTCTGTTCTGGCAAATTTTATTTTGATTTACTAGACCATACTGAAAAAAATAAAATAAATGATGTGGCTTTAATTCGTTTAGAACAATTATTTCCTCTTCCAACAAAGGAAATTAATTTGATATTAAAAAAGTATTCAAGTGCAGATGAAGTAGTCTGGGCTCAAGAGGAGCCAAGAAATATGGGTGCTTGGAGTCATCTTTTATTACATTTGCCAAAAGCTAATAAATTTAGAGTTGCATCTAGAAGATTTTATGGGTCACCGTCAGCAGGCAGCAGTGCAAGATCAAGTAAGCGACACAATCAAGTAATTGAATTTGTATTTGATGAAACAAAAGACAACATGCGTTAAATTATTTATATGATTTTAGAAATGAAAGTACCGTCACCAGGTGAATCAATTTCAGAAGTTGAAATTGCCGAGTGGCTTGTTAAAGACGGAGATTACGTTGAAAAAGATCAAACCATCGCAGAGGTTGATTCTGACAAAGCAACATTGGATTTACCAGCTGAGGAAAGTGGTGTAATAACTTTAAAAGCTGATGAGGGTGACGCCGTTGAAGTTGGGGCTGTTGTTTGTTTGATCGATACATCAGCCATAGCGCCTAAGTCAAGTGTAAAAAAAGAACTTGAAGAAGTTGTTGAAAAAGAACCGGCTCCAAAAATAAAAGTTAACGAAGATGATCAACAGAAGATCAGTTTTGCTACTGGAACTCCTTCACCTGCAGCAGCAAAAATTCTAAGTGAAAAAAACATTCCTATTTCTACCATTTCAGGGTCAGGAAAAGGAGGTAGAATTACTAAAGATGACGCCTTAAAAGCCTTACCAAAAGTAGATGTCAACGCTATAGTGAAAGATCGAAAGATAGAATCTAAAAAACTTTCGATGCTTAGAAGAAAAGTAGCTCAAAGGTTAGTAGCTGTTAAAAATCATACGGCTATGCTCACCACTTTCAATGAGGTAAATATGACACCAATATTTGAGCTTAGGAAAAAATATAAAGAAGAATTCAAATTAAAACATGGAGTGAGCCTTGGTTTTATGAGTTTTTTTACAAAAGCTACAGTTCAAGCATTAAAAGAATTTCCTGATGTTAATTCTATGATTGATGGAGATCAACAAGTGAAATATGATTTTTGTGATATAAGTATTGCTGTTTCTGGTCCTAAAGGTCTAATGGTTCCAGTTGTTAGAGATGCTCAAAAATTAACTTTTTCAGAAATTGAAAACGAAATAAAAAGATTAGCTGTTAGAGCTAGAGATGGAGAAATTACTGTTGATGAAATGACTGGTGGAACTTTTACAATTACTAATGGAGGTGTTTTTGGATCCATGCTTTCTACACCAATAATCAATCCTCCTCAATCAGCGATTCTGGGAATGCACAATATTGTGGAAAGACCAATCGCAGTTAATGGCAGTGTTGAAATACATCCAATCATGTATCTTGCTCTATCATACGACCATAGAATAATTGATGGAAAGGAATCAGTTAGTTTTTTGGTTAGAGTAAAAGAGTCTTTGGAAAACCCGGTTGAACAACTTATGGGTGGAAGTATTAAAAAAGCATTAGAGCTTTAAATAGAGTCTGTTTTTTTCATAATCAATAATTGCCTTCCCTTTTTTTAAAATATCCGCTCCAATAATTCCATCTACATTTTGAATTTCTCGTTCACTCAGGGCATTGTTTATGTGATCCATCTTAAATAGAATTACAGAACAGTTGTTGTTATTCCACTTCCCAATTTGTAAATTATTTTTGTTTGAAATTTTCGTCTCACTCATTAAATCAGTTGCACTAGAAGCTTTTATTTCACTTTCCTCAAAAATTAAGTTAAATTTTTCAAACAAATTAAGATCAACACAAGTACTTGAAGCACCTGTATCTAAAATAAACAATCCATTAATATGATTAATTTTTGACTTAATTTGATAATGATTTGTATCAGTTTTTTTTAACCGTACACTTATATAACCTTCATTTTTTAAAAAAGAATGTCTTGTTTGCTCCACAGTAAATAAAATTAACCTAAAATATTAACTTAGCGTCTTGGAAATAATAGATACTCATACACATCTTTACTTAAACCAGTTTAACAATGATTTTGATCAGGTCATCACAAAAGCAATTGATCATAATATAACAAAACTTATATTTCCATCTATTGACTCTTCTCACATGGAAAAAATGCATGAGCTTAAGAATCGGTATCCAAATAATATTTTTCTTATGACTGGTCTTCACCCAGTTTATGTCAAGGATAATTACAAAGATGAACTTGATCAAGTAATTAAAAGTTTAATTGATCATGACTATGCAGCTGTGGGTGAAATTGGAATTGATTTATATTGGGATAAAACTTTTCTGAAACAGCAACAGGATGCTTTTGAATTTCAAATTGAACTGGCTTTGGAAAAGAAGCTACCAATCGTTATTCACTGTAGAGGTGCTTTTAATGAAATCTTTGAAATTTTGGAAAAGTTTAAATCAAAAAAAATGACGGGAATTTTCCATTGTTTTACAGGAAGTTTAGATCAAGCAAATAAATCAATTGAGATGGGTTTCAAACTGGGAATAGGTGGTGTTGTGACTTTTAAAAACGCAGGAATAGACAAATTAATTAAAGATATAGATTTAGAAAATATTGTTCTTGAAACTGATTCTCCATATTTGGCTCCTGTACCATTTAGAGGCAAAAGAAATGAAAGTTTTTATATAACCTATGTAATAAAAAAAATCTCAGAAATTTATAACATTAGTGAAAAGGAAGTAGCTGAAATAACTACTAAAAATTCAAAAGAAATATTTAAAATTTAAGTTTCAAATATTTAATTTTGTTTTTAAAGAGAGGTGGCCGAGCGGTTTAAGGCGCACGCCTGGAAAGTGTGTATACGCCAAAAGCGTATCGAGGGTTCGAATCCCTTCCTCTCTGCAATTTTTTTTAATGGAGTCATTAAAAAATCATTTATTAAAATTAAAGTAAACATCCTGTTTTTTTCTAATGCCTAACAAATTATAAACTAATCTTTTCAGGGGTTTCAAAAAGAAAAAAATATCTTTTAGCAAGTGAACAGAAAGTAAATAACTAGATTTATATAGTTCATTTTGCGAAGAATTAACTTTTGCAACTTTGGTGCTTTCAGGATTTATTTTAATAATACAAAATCCTCCCCACATTTCTCTGTAATCATCATTGGGAGAAAAGGATCCGGAAACATAATCTAAATCAATGTATTCGACATTGGGAAAATTTTTATAATCAATTGATTTAATTCCTCTTCTGCAACTTGGATTAAAACTATCGTGCAGTATAATAGTCAGGGGGTTTTTATATTTGAACTTTAAAATTTCATTCAAATCATTTTTTACACCGTTTTTTGAATGATCACCATCAATTAGTATAAATTCTAATTTATTATTGCTTTCAATTATTTTTGAAATGGTTGGATTAATTAATTCTTTGGACTTTCCTTTTAAAAATTTTACATTTTTAAAAGTGTTTTTTAAAAATTTTTCAGGTTCACCGCTTATATCTATTGAATATACAGAACTTGAAAACTTAGAAAGAACTTGTAAACTACCACCCATGTAAGTACCAATTTCTAGTGATACTTCAGGTTTTAATGATCTTAAAATTTCTATCAAAGAATATTTTTCAGCCCTAGACATTTGCCAAACTAAATCTTCATTTATTTTAAAGTCGGAAATTATAGGGTTAGATATATCATTCATTATTAGTTAAATAATAAATTATTCACTTAAAAAACTTTTTTTACCAGTTTCAGGGTTTTTTGAAATTACCATTCTGTCGTATTCCTTCCCTGTTGCTGTGTAAGCTACATAAGTGAGTTTATCATCATCAATTGTGATCACCTGAAAAAACTGTATGAATTGGGCGGCCTTGTCCAGTTCGTATCCGTTTTCGAGAAGGTATCCAGTTAAGCTTGATCTGTCTTGCCTGTATTGCTTAGGCCCACTGACGGAAGTTACATAAACTGTTTTGATTTCGTCAGAGTCTTTTTTTGTTTCCTTTGTTTGTGGAATATGTCCTCTAGCGTAAGTGTGGTCGTGACCATTAAGTACCAGATCTACATTGTACTTATCAAATAATGGTTTCCAAACATTACGTCCATATTTAAAATCACGTCCTTGTGCAGGAGAAAATATTGAATGGTGACAAGTGACAATATTCCACTTTGCAGTAGATTCTTTTAGTTTTTTTTCAACATACTTTGTTTGTTCTCTTAAGTTAAAATTTGAATTTAGCACAATGATTCTGACATCTTGATAATCTGTTGTGTAGACTGTCTCATGTAATTTTTTACTAAGATCTTTTTCAACTGGAAGAGTAAATTGTGGACGCCAATGTATTGAAACGTTTCTTGTTGTTTCTTCGTCTTCTAAACGCCAATATTCGTGATTTCCTAAAACAGGTATTGTAGTCCACTGGCCATGTATAAAACCACCAGCTTTGAACCATTCTGCCCATTCGACATCTTTGTGAGCATCATTGACAAGGTCTCCAGCATGAATTGCAAATTTAGCATCCGGTGCAGTTTCATAAGCCTTTCTAATTACTCGTGACCACTGGGAGAGTACATTGTTTTGGGAATCACCAAAATAAACAAACTTTGTTTTTGAATATTCTTTTTTTGCTGTTGTAAATTCTATCCATTCGGACCAGTAAAATTTTCCGTCACCAACCCTGTATAGATATGTGGTATTAGGTTTTAAGTCATTGAATATCACACTGTGGTAATTAACAGTAAATGATTTATTTCCCTTATATTTTCCTAAATTAAATGGTTCAACTGTTGCTTNATAATCTTTTAATCTGATAGTAAAGTTCGAATTTTCTGTAGCTTCTGAGATTTGAGCTACACTTTCATTAATGCTGTTGTCCGTTCTCCAAGTTACCGCTCTGGAAGTTGATGGATCACCATTAAATGTTAGTACAATTCGGTCTGGATTTTTACTAGGAATTTCCCAATGCTGAAGTCCAGCGAAATTATCTTGACCGATTATTGTTTGTAAAGTCAAAAAACAAANTACTATATNANATNTTAAAATTTATACNCATTATNANGTTGTTNAAAANTTTNNTTCCAAATATACATTTTAACTGTTAATNTTTACAAAAANACATNTCAATTCTAAGTTNTTGATGATTAANAAANTATGANATAATNTGATTTTTTAAGTTTGTAATAAACATTATTATTAATTAAAATTTTTATATATATTTATCTTCTTTAAACAAATAACAAAAAAATAAAATGAAAAGATTTTTATCAATTTTAGTCACGATCGCAATCTTCACTTCCATTTCAAGTTTACATGCTCAAGATGAAGCTGTTGCTCAAGACGTAATGGTTGAGGAAGTTATGGCCGATGAANCTGCAGAAGCAAATTTTACTCAAGAATTAAAAAATAGATTTATTGAAGGGGGTCCTGGCTTTATGGGAATTGTTTTGGCATGTCTGATCTTCGGATTGGCAATTGCTATAGAAAGAATAATATACCTCAATATGGCAAGTACTAATACACAGAANCTTACTGAAGATGTTGAAAGTGCGTTAAAATCAGGAGGAACNGAAGCAGCCAAGGAAGTTTGTAGAAATACACCTGGTCCTGTTGCATCAATTTTCTACCAAGGTTTGGACCGGGCAGGTGAAGGAGTTGATAGTGCTGAAAAGGCTGTTGTTGCATATGGCGGAGTTCAGATGGGTCAACTTGAAAAAAACGTTTCATGGATATCTTTATTTATTGCCCTTGCACCAATGCTAGGTTTCATGGGTACAGTAATTGGAATGATTCAAGCATTTGATAAAATTCAAGCCGCAGGTGATATGCAACCATCATTNGTGGCAGGAGGTATTAAAGTTGCTCTTTTGACAACTGTTTTTGGANTAATTGTCGCGATTATATTGCAAGTTTTTTATAATTATATTATAGCCAAAATAGATAGTATTGTTAATGACATGGAGGATGCATCGATTACNTTAATTGATATTTTGGTAGCTCACAAAAAATAATTTTATGAATATTCAAAAAATTACCACATACGTCTCGGCGTTTCTTGGAATATTGGGTTTGGTTTTCCTTGNTCTTATTATCAGCAAAGGAGATGATGCAATTGAAATGGATGCAATGCAAGGTGAATACGGAAGCGTTTCATTAATTATTCTTTTGGCTCAAATAATATTAGGTTTAACTGTTGCCGTTACTTTATTTTTCTCACTAAAAAATTTATTTAGTGACAAGGCAAATCTTAAAAAGTCTTTGATGACTATTGGAGCTTTTTTANCTGTTTTTTTAATTGCGTTTTTACTTTCCAGCGGAGAAGAAACTCCCACTAAAGATGGAGAATTNATTTCGGCATTTGAAGCTAAATTGGTNGAGACAGGGATAAGAACTTTTTATTTCTTNACCCTAATNGCAATAGGATCTATGCTCTTTAGCTCAGTCAAAAAAATTATTAAAAAGTAATGGCCAGAAAATCTCCTGAAGTTAATGCTGGATCAATGGCTGATATAGCCTTTCTATTATTGATCTTTTTTTTGGTAACTACCACTATTGAAACTGACTCAGGAATAAATAGAAAGCTACCACCAATGGAAGAGCTTATTGATCCTCCNATTATCAAAGAGAGAAATATTTTTACAGTTGTAGTAAATAAAAACAATGATATTTTAGTTGAAGAAAAACCAATGCAACTCAGAGATGTAAGACAAGCAGCAGTAGATTTTTTAGACAATGGTGGTGGTATTGGTGAAGAAGCATGCGACTATTGCAAAGGTTCAAAAGATCCTTCATCTTCAGATAACCCCGATAAAGCCATCATATCTTTAAAAAATGATAGAGAAACAGATTATAAAGTTTACATTTCAGTTCAAAACGAATTGGTTGCAGCTTACAATCAATTAAGAGACAGGGAGTTTTTAGAATTGTATCCTCAACAAAGGATGTCTTACGTCGAGGCAGATAAAATGTACTCGGACCCAAGAACCAGCATAAAAGTAAAAGCAAGCTTAAAACCAAAGCTTGATGTCTTGAAAAAAATGTATCCTCAGAAGCTCTCTGAGGCTGAACCAAGTAAAACTAATAACTAATAATTATGTCTAAGTTTAAAAAGAAAAAAGATGGAGGATTACCTGCGATATCGACTGCCTCTCTTCCAGACATTGTATTTATGCTTCTGTTTTTTTTCATGGTAGCTACNGTAATGCGAGACAACACCCTGATGGTTACAAACACTTTACCTGCAGCAGATCAAATTAAAAAACTAGATAAAAAAGATAGAGTCATTTATGTTTATGCTGGTAAACCCAGTGCAAGATATGCTGATAAATATGGTGATCAACCAAGAATACAATTGAATGATAAGTTTGCTGTTGTTGGGGATGTGGGTGCTTATATACTNTCTGAGAGAGCATCTAAAAGAGAGGAGCTTCAAAATGTTTTAACGACTGCATTAAAGGTTGATGGTGAAACCAACATGGGTTTAATTTCTGATATTAAACAGGAACTCAGAAAAGTGAATGCATTAAAAATAAATTATACAACCCGAATTGGGGATTACACTCAGAACAACTAACTAAATTCTTTTCATAATTTTACAGTTTTAATTATAAGCATTTTAAATTATTAAATTTGCTAAGTGTCTAAATGGAATTTCTTTTTTTTGTTTACTATGTTGCCGTTAGGCACTTTTTCTCAGGTCGATGAAGTTGATGACAAATACAGGGAAGACCAGATTTATGTTAATTTCTATTATAATTCTTTAAATAATACGCCTGAAGATCTTTCACAAAACAAGTTTTCAAGTACATTGAGTTTTGGATTTATTAGGGATCTTCCAATAAACAAGATTAGAAATTTCGGATTTGGATTAGGATTGGGTTTTTCAAAGGGATCTCATAATAACAATTATAGAATTACAAAATCAAATAACAATTTTCAAATTGATGCAATTTCTGATTTAAATAACTTTAAGNAAAATAAATGGACTTTAAATCAAATAGAAATTCCTCTNGAGATTAGATGGAGAACATCATCCCCAACAACTTACAAATTTTGGCGTATTTACACAGGCATAAAAACCAGTTATCTTATTGGTAGTAAATCAAAATTTTCGTCAGATTTGGAAAATGAGTCTTTAAGTAATCTGCCATTCAATAAATTACAGCACAGTTTAACGCTCAATTTGGGAAACAATACCTGGAATGTAGGGTTGTTTTTGGGATTAACGCCTCTGTTTAATGAAGAATTTGCTGAAAAACATCAAAATATTAAAAATATAAAACCATTTAAGGTGGGCTTAGTTTTTTATATTTTATAAAAAAACATCTTTTTATTTGATAATTTATCCAATAGACCCTTAAAAAAATGATAGTTTTACAATTTTATTTATATTTACACCGTTTAATTACAATAAAAAACAACAAAAACATAAAAACANAAANATTATGAAAAGAATTTTGTCAATAATTGCTGTACTNTTCAGTACAATAATTTTCGCACAAACTACAGTTACTGGTACGGTATCTGACGACAACAATGATCCTATACCTGGAGCCAATATTGTTTTGGATGCTATGAATGGTACCGTTGCTGATTTCGACGGAAACTTTACTATTGTAGTAAATCAATCTCCTCCGTTCACTCTTTCTGTTTCAAGTGTTGGTTTTGATACAGCCACTATAAATGTAACTTCTGAGAACCTAAATTTTGATGTTCAATTGGTAACATCTCAAAATCTTCTGGACGAGATCGTTGTTAATGCTTCTAGAGTCCCTGAAAGATTATTTGAATCTACAGTAACAGTTGAAAAATTTGATTTCAAAGACATTGCCCAGTCGACTGGTCCAGATTTTTACACTAGTCTACAAGGTCTTAAGGGGGTACAAATTAACCAAGGTGGGTTGCTATTACAACAAGTTAATACTAGAGGTTTTTCTACAGTTTATAATGAAGGTTTTGTTCAGCTTGTTGATGGAATGAATAATGAAGCTCCTGGGCTTAACTTTGCTGCCGGAAACCTACTTGGTATCCATGAGCTTGACGTACAAAGCGTTGAACTTATGCCAGGTGCTGCATCAGCACTGTATGGTGCTAATGCTGTGAAAGGTATTTTATTTATGAATAGTAAGAATCCTTTCGATTTTCCTGGTGTTAGTGTTTCATATAAGCATGGTGTAACCTCTCAAAAGGCAGCTGGAGAAAACTATTATTACGACATCGCAATGAGAGCTGCAAATAAGTTTAGTGACAAGTTTGCTGCTAAATTGACAATGAGTTACACTCAAGGAGAAGATTGGCATGCTGCTGACTACAGAGACATCAACCATTATAATAACAACTTAGGTGGTATGGAACGTTGGCAACCCAATAGTGGAACGCTACGTTTCCCTGATAACTTTACAAAACACGATGCCAAAGATTTTCCAGATTATGACGGTATCAATGTTTTTGGTGAATTACCAAGAGAAATTAATATGGATGCTGCATTTGCAAGTTTGGTTTTACCAAACCTGGTTCAGCAAGGCCTTTTGCCTGCAGCTGCCGTTGCCCCTCTTGCACAGGCCTTGACTGCTTTCCCTTATTTTGGAAATCAAACGATTAATACCTCTGGTTACAACGAAAATGTTCTACAAGATAATAATGCTTCAAGTTTGAAAGCAGACATTGCGTTACATTTTAAGCCAACTGAGGATTCAGAAATAATCTGGAATTCGAAATTTGGTGCTGGAAATACTATGCTTCATTCAACTAGTAGATATGTTCTCAAAAATTTTGGCCTACAGCAGCACAAGTTGGAGTACAAAAATAAGAATTTCAATGCCAAATGGTACCTTTCCATTGAATCAGCTGGTGATACTCATGATATAAGTTTATTAGGTGCAAATATGGTACTGGCTCAGCCTGGAGGAGCAGCAGCGTGGTACGGCGCTTATTTAAATGANTACTTTGGTTTGACCGGTATATATGGATTGGCTCCTGGAGCCAATGGTAATGCTGTTGCTGGTTTGACAACCATCTTGGGTGATATACAAGGAGCGATCCCTGGAAGACCTATTAACTCAAGGGCTTTTGTATCATTGGTACCAAATACAATCCCGATTCATGGTCAATCAAGAAAAGTAGCGGATGCTAATTTACTTCAGCCTGGATCTGCTGGATGGGATGCTCAATATGCAAAGTCATTAAGTACAGGTGCTGATTTATTTGGAGGAGGTGCTGGTATTTTTGACAATTCAAAATCAACCAGTGTTGAAATGAATTACAATTTACAAGATCTTATAAGCTTGCCAGAAACTGATATTATTGTCGGTGGATCGTTTAGAGAATATGAATTGAGATCTAACGGATATTTATTTACTGATACTGATGGACCCATTTCTTATACAGACATGGGGCTTTATGCACAAGCAACCAAACAATTGGGAGCTTTAAAACTAAATGCATCAATGAGGTATGATAAAAGTGAATACTTTGATGGGCATTTGACACCAAGAATTGCAGCTCTTTTGTTTTTGTCTGAAAATCAAAACATTAGAGTCTCATATCAAACCGGTTATCAAAACCCCTCTGCTCAAGACCAATATATTGGTTTGGATATAACACAAACAATTTTTATGGGTACTTCACCTGATAGTGTAGATCGATTTAAGAAAACCGTTACAGGTGTCTCTGCTGCTCAGGCTGGAAACAGGTTTGTTTTGACAGGACCAATGGTAATGGAGAATTCATATATGGCTACTGCTGCTCTTGCTGGAACATTTATTAAAGCAGATTTGGATTATGTTGAGCCTCAATATGTTAAATCTTATGACTTTGGCTATAGAGTAAACGGAAAGAAATCTGCATTTGATTTGAACGTTTATATGACAGAGTGGGATAACTTCATTGCTGCTAAGAATGTGTTGGCCCCAATGTATATTGACCAGCCAGGTGGAGCTGTAGCAGCAATCGCTGCAGGTGATTATAGAATAATGAGTGTTGATAGCAATACGGACGAAATTGTAAAGACTTATGGAGTCAGTGCTGGATTTGAAACACAATTATTTAACTTATTTGATTTCTCTGCCATTTACGAATATAATGAGATGGATTTTGACAACCCAGACTCTGATTTTGAGCCCGGTTTTAATACNCCCGAGAACAAATACAAGTTTTCGTTCGGTTCAACTAAATTGGCAGAAAATTTTGGATTCAACATAAGTGCAAGGTATCAAGATTCTTTCCTATGGCAACAGTCCGGATTTGTTGATGCTATGGTGCCTGCTTGTACTGTTGTTGATGCTTCAATGAATTTTGAGTTGCCCAAGATTAAAGGTAATATCAAGGTTGGAGCAACAAATTTAAGCGGAAATGATTACATGCCATTTATTGGAACAGGTTGGGTTGGAAGTCAATACTATGTTGGTTTCACTTTAAACCCATAAATATCAACTTTAAAAAATGTTAATAAAAAGGCGTCATTTGACGTCTTTTTTTTATTAAAAAATTAAAAATTTCAAGTTTAAACTTTATCTTTGAATTTTAAATTTTCTTTATAATTAATTTCTACAAAATACTATAAAATGTCAAACTCAATTGGTAAAGTTTCTCAGGTAATCGGTCCTGTTGTTGATGTAACTTTTGATACTACAAAGACCACTCTACCTAAAATTTATGATTCACTTGAAATTTCAAGAGAAGATGGATCAGTCCTGGTACTAGAGGTTCAATCTCACGTTGGTGAGGATATTGTAAGAACCATTTCTATGGATTCAACTGACGGTTTACAAAGAGGAGTAGATGTAATAGCTACAGGATACCCAATTCAAATGCCTGTAGGAGAGGACATATATGGAAGATTATTTAATGTAATTGGTGATGCAATTGATGGTTTGGGTGATTTACCTAAAACCAAAAAAGATGGGTTACCAATTCACCGTGAAGCACCAGAATTTGATCAATTGTCTACTTCAACTGAAGTACTGTTCACTGGAATAAAAGTTATTGATTTAATCGAGCCTTATGCCAAAGGAGGTAAAATTGGACTATTTGGAGGTGCTGGGGTAGGAAAAACTGTACTGATTCAAGAATTAATCAACAATATTGCTAAAGGTCATGGAGGACTTTCTGTATTTGCGGGAGTTGGGGAAAGGACTAGAGAGGGAAATGATCTTTTAAGAGAAATGTTAGAGTCTGGAATTATTAAGTATGGGGATGATTTCAATAAATCTATGGAAGAAGGGGGATGGGATCTAAGTAAAGTAGATAAAAAGGCTATGAAGGATTCTAAAGCAACATTTGTTTTTGGACAGATGAATGAGCCACCTGGAGCAAGAGCTCGTGTAGCTCTTTCTGGTTTGACAGTTGCAGAGTACTTTAGAGATGGCGCTGGAGATGGTCAAGGTAANGATGTTCTNTTTTTTGTAGACAATATNTTTAGATTTACCCAAGCAGGNTCAGAAGTNTCAGCTCTTTTAGGAAGAATGCCNTCCGCAGTTGGGTACCAACCTACATTGGCAACTGAAATGGGTGCNATGCAAGAAAGAATTACATCAACAAAAAAGGGATCTATTACATCCGTACAGGCTGTTTATGTTCCNGCTGATGATTTAACTGACCCTGCTCCNGCAACAACTTTTGCTCACTTNGANGCTACNACNGTTTTGTCTAGAAAAATAGCNGAGCTTGGAATCTATCCTGCTGTTGATCCTTTAGATTCAACTTCAAGAATTCTTACACCAGAAATATTGGGTGATGATCATTATAATTGTGCTCAAAGAGTAAAAGAGTTGTTACAGAAATATAAAGAGTTACAAGACATAATTGCAATTTTAGGTATGGAAGAACTTTCTGAGGATGATAAACTTTCCGTTTACAGAGCAAGAAAAGTTCAAAGATTTTTATCCCAACCTTTTCATGTAGCAGAGCAATTTACAGGAATTCCAGGTGTTTTAGTTGATATAAAAGATACAATAAAAGGTTTTAATATGATTATGGATGGTGAGTTAGATCACCTTCCCGAGGCAGCATTCAATTTAAAAGGGACAATTGAAGACGCAATTGAGGCTGGTGAAAAAATGCTTGCTGAGGCTCAATAAATTATGTTACTAGAAATTATAAGTCCTGAAAAAACCTTGTTTGGAGCTGAAGTAGAATCCGTATCTGTTCCTGGAAGCGACGGGTCATTTCAAATGCTAAATAATCATGCTCCTATTGTTTCTACACTTGCAAATGGAATCGTTAAGATTAAGGGAAACGTAAAAATTCCAAAAGGAATGGATGATATTTTTTCCAAAATTAATTCTAACGAAATACATCTTAAAATTAGTTCTGGTGTAGTTGAAATGAAACAAAACAAAATCATTATACTTACTGATTAAGTTCTAGTTTTATAATTTTGTGATTATATTGAATTAGATGAAAAAAAATTTATCAATATTATTACTAATCACATTCTACTCTATATATCCTCAAGACATATCAAATAATCAAAATTTAGATGAAGTAATAATATCTTCTACAAAACTAGACATTCCTTTTTCTAGAAATTTTAGAACCGTCAAGATAATTAGCTCAGAATATATTAAGAATAGTCCTTCAACAAATGTTTTAGATTTATTGCAAGAAGTCACAGGAATTGATATAAGAAGAAGAGGAGTAGGTGGAATACAGGGAGATTTATATATAAGGGGAGGTGGGTTTGATCAAACCTTATTATTAATTGATGGTATGAAAATGGATGATGTACAAACTGGTCATCACACATTAAACATGATTATTCCACTTTTTTTAATTGATCGAATTGAAATA
Source organism: Flavobacteriales bacterium (assembly GCA_002705485.1). Taxonomy (GTDB): domain Bacteria; phylum Bacteroidota; class Bacteroidia; order Flavobacteriales; family Flavobacteriaceae; genus MAG-121220-bin8. The sequence continues at coordinate 17,542 of PAGT01000057.1, forward strand.
ATAAAAGGACCTGCTGCAAGAATTTTTGGTCAAAATGCATTCAATGGAGCTATTAATATTATAACAAAAGAAACTAAATGGGAGCCAAGAAATGCTACCCTACAATTAAATGAGTTGTCTTTTGGATCTTACAGTCAAAAAAATCTATCAATTACATCTAAAATTAGTGGAGAAAAAGTAAAATCCATTTTAAGTTTCTCTAATAATAATTCTAAAGGTTACAGACACAACACTGATTATAATAAAACGAACTATTTTATTAAAACAACATTTAAAAACGGGGATCAACCAATTCATTTGATTACTTCATTCACCGAGAATAAATTTGGTGCTAATGGATTTTATGCAAGCCCATCTGCAACTGAGCAGTATGAGGAGACACAAGCTAGTTTAGTTGGTTTGTCTACAGCCTTCAAGTCTAGTAAACTTGTTTTGAAACCTAAATTTTATTGGAGAAGAGGGCAAGATGAATATATATATATTAGAGACAATCCATCTGTATATAGAAACCTTCACAAAACAAATAAGTTTTCTGCAGAGCTCAGTGGTTCTTATTTTTCAAACTCTGGTGTAACCGGATTTGGATTGGATTTTTCAATGTATAATGTTTCAAGTAATAACCTGGGTGATCATAAGAGAGAAACATTAAATTTCTTTTTAGATCATGAGTTCAAATTATTTAACGACATATTAGTACTTTCCCCAGGTATTTCCGTAAGCTATTTTAGTGATATGTCTTGGCATTCATTTCCTGGACTTGACATAGGAATTGATTTTATATCAAATTTCAAAATTTATGGAAATATTGGTAAAACCTATAGAATCCCTACGTATACGGACCTTTATTATAGTGATAAAACAACATTGGGTAACGAAAACTTATTGCCGGAATCAGCCATCTCCAACGAACTTGGTTTAAAATACAATAAATCTAATATGAGTTTATCATTTGCTTTTTTCCAGAGAAATGCAAAAAATATTATTGATTATGTGAAAGAAAATGAGGATGATTTGTGGAATGCACAAAATATAGGATCATTGAAAACCAAAGGATTTGAGCTTGATCTCAAATATCTATTTAAAAATAAAAACCACTTGAGTTTTGGATATACAAATCTTGAAGATGATAATTATATTTCCAATATTAATTTTTCTAGATACTCAATTAACTCTTTAAAACACCATGTTACTACAAATTTGAACTTGAATTATTTAAAGCATTTAAACCATACGTTTATATTGAAATATTCTGAAAGGTCTGACAATTCCAATTACACTATTTTAGACTCTAAAATCATGTATAAGAAAGGCTTATTCATTTATATCAATAATATTTTTGATGAGGTTTATTCAGAAACAAATTTGGTTCCTATGCCTGGAAGAAATATATTAATTGGATTTAGTGTTGTCATAGACTAATTCACCAGAGATATAAGTTTGATGAACATTTGTGTAAGGTGTGTCTTCCAAATCCACTTCCATTATATCTCTATCAATGACCACAAAATCAGCAAACTTATCTGTTTCTATAGAACCTTTCTCTTTTTCTTCAAAATTTAAATAAGCAGCCCAGATTGTCATACCCTTTAATGTTTCTTTTCTCGATAGTGCATTTTGATTTTGAAAACCTCCGTCTGGATAACCTTTTAAATCTTTTCTGCTTGTTGCAGCATAAAAAGTATGAAATGGGTTCACATTTTCAACAGGAAAATCTGTTCCTAGTCCGATAACTTTAGATTTGTCTAGGAGCATTTTGTAAGGATAAGCTCCTTTAATTCTTTTTTTTCCAATTCGGTCTTCAGCCCAATACATGTCACTTGTTGCATGAGTAGGTTGAACAGAGGGTAAGATTTTATTGTCATATCCGTTAATATCATTTAAATCAACAATTTGTGAGTGTTCTATTCTCCATCTCGGATCTTTTTTTTCTATCAAAACCTCTTTGTAAGCATCAATTAATATTTTTATTGTTGAATCACCAATAGCATGTGTATTCATTTGAAAATCAGCATTAGCTAATTTTTTTGCCAACTCTATAATTTTATCAGGACCAGTAACTAATTTTCCGTAATTATGTATATCGTCACTGTAGGGTTCCTTCAATGTGGCTCCTCTTGAACCAAGAGCTCCATCTCCGTAAACTTTAACAGATCTCACATTCAAATGATCAGTTTTAAGATGTCCTTTATCAAGAAAATAATTTACACTTTCGGAATCATTACTTATCATTCCATAGATTCGAATTTTAAGATCATTTGATTGGTTTAGGCTATCTATTAACAATAAAATATTTTTAGATAATCCTGCGTCATCTATCGTTGTTAAACCATTTTGTAAACAAATTTTTTGAGCATCTAATAGAGACTTAATTTGGTCAGCTGTTGAGGGTTTAGGAAGAACTTTATCAACCAACCTCATCGGTCCATCAATAAGAACTCCTGTCAACTCCCCATTTTTTTTAACTATAGACCCCGTCTCAGATTCTGTTTTGTAATCAATGTTTGCAAGATCTAAAACTACTTGATTTACCAAATAAGCGTGCCCATCAATTCTTTCTAGAACAACAGGGATATTTGGAAAAAGATCATCAATTTTTTTTTTTGTTGGAAACTCTTTATTTGTCCAGTCATTTTGGTCCCATCCGCTTCCTTTTATTATTGACTTACCATTTCTGTTTGCTACTAATCTTTCTATAATTTCATCAAATGAATTTGTGCCAACAAGATCAATTAGTTGTTGCTTTTGTCCCAGACCATAAAAATGACAATGAGCATCTATTAATCCTGGAAGTACAACCTTTCCATTTAAATTTAGGATATTTTTTGAGTAATATTTTTCGATAATTTCATCACCACCAACATCAAAAAATTTACCGTTTTTAACTGCAAAGGAGCTAGCAACTCCAAAGTTTTCATTAACTGTATACACTTTAGCATTGTAAACTATCATATCAACATTTTTTTGACATGAAAAAATGAATAAAGCGGAACCAAAGTATATTAAAAGATTTAGCTTAAATTTCATTGATCTTTTCATAAATGAGTGCACTTTCCCAACCCCGATAGTTAAGATATTGAAACATTTTTTGTTTTATTAATCTTTTTGGAGAACTTTTCAAAGATGATAATTTTTTGTAAAAAATTTCATTAAGTTTTTTTTTATATTCGAGTTCATTGATTTCCTCTAAACCTGATTTAATATTTTGAGTTGATACATTTCTTTTCCTTAATTCATTTTTAATCCTAATTTTCCCCCAGCTTTTTATATTGAATTTACTCCTTGAATACAGTTTTGAAAACCGAGACTCGTTAAGGTAATTTTGAGTTATTAAGTTTGTTAAAATATCATTGATGTGGTTTTCATTTAAAGTGTATTCTTTTAATTTCATGTATACATCTTTGTGACACCTCTCTTGATAAGAGCAGTAAATTTGAATCTTACATTCAATTTCATTTTTAGTCAAATCTTTCTTATTCACACTTTTAAAATAAACAATTTATAAAAAAAAAGGCGACCAATGGTCGCCTTTTATCTAAACATTAATGATTTTACCTTCTCCGTCGAAGAATCTAAAATGTAAATAGGTGTAAGCATCTCGTGGGATTACCTTGATCCATTTTTTGTGTTCAAAATACCATTTCGATCTCAATGATGGAAATCCGCCTTTTACATACGCAGCAACAAAAGGGTGCAAATGCAAAACGAGTTTTTTGTTTTCATATTTTTTGTTATTTAAGATTTTTTCAAGTTTGTCGTTTATTTTGTCAATAAGAACAATGGGAGCTTCAACCGATCCATTTGTATTAGGATTCAATTCTTTTGTTTTTATATCAATTTCTGATCTAACCCTTTGTCTTGTCATTTGTATGAGTCCAATTTTACTTGGAGGTAAGACCTTGTGTTTTGCCCGATCCGTTTCCATTTCTTTTTTAAAATGTTCAAACAAATTTTTTCTATTTTCAGGGCTTGTCATATCAATGAAATCAATTACAATAATTCCACCCATGTCTCTTAAACGCAATTGTCTAGCAATTTCAGTTGCTGCAATTAAGTTAACTTCAAAAGCTGTTTCTTCTTGATTCTTGGCTTTTGCTGATCTATTTCCACTGTTTACATCAATAACGTGTAGAGCTTCTGTATGTTCAATTATCAAATAAGCACCCTTGCTCATTGTAACTGTTTTTCCAAAAGCTGTTTTTATTTGACGTTCAATTTTATAATGTTCAAAAATTGGAACATCGGATCGATATAGTTTAAGGATTGACTGCTTTTTAGGTGCAATCTGGCTTATGTAATCTTTTATTTCAGAGTACATAGATTTTTGATTGACATAAATACCCGTAAAAGAGTCATTGAAAATATCTCTCAAAATTGAAGACGATCGATTTAGCTCAGTTTGTACCTTGGATGGCATATTTGCTCCGTTTATCCTTTTACAAAGCTCAATCCAAGACTTGTATAAAGTCTTGAGATCTTTATCAAGCTCAGCAACTTTTTTATCTTTAGCTACAGTCCTAACAATTACACCAAAGCCTTTGGGTCTTATACTTTGAACTAATTTTTTTAATCGACTTTTTTCTTCTCTACTTTCAATTTTTTGAGAAATGGAAATCCTATTTGAGAAAGGAACCAGAAC
>PAGT01000058.1 GCA_002705485.1 Flavobacteriales bacterium
TGCGGAGGAAGAGGGATTCGAACCCCCGGAGGTGTGACCCTCAACAGTTTTCAAGACTGCCGCATTCGACCACTCTGCCATTCCTCCAATAGCATGCAAATATATGCTCTTTTTTATTTTGTTACAATTTTATAATTATTAGTAAGAACTATCCTTTTATATTGATTAATTTTGATACATGGATTTTTTAATCAATTTTCCTTGGGAATATCCACTACTCATCTTAATAGGTTTTATTGTTGGTATTGTTAATACCATGGCTGGTGGAGGTTCTCTTATCACACTTCCTCTTTTAATTTTTCTGGGTTTACCATCTTCTGTTGCTAATGGTACCAATAGAATAGCAATAATGATGACAGCATTTTCAGCAAATATGGGCTTCAAAAGTAAAGGATTATCTACATATCCTTTTAGTGCCTATTTGGGTGCATTTGCTTTGGTTGGATCAATTATTGGTGCAAATATTGCCGTTGAAATTGAAGGAGAATTATTCAATAAAATATTGTCAGTTATAATGATATTAGTTGTTGTTATTATAATATTTAAACCCAGAATTATAAAATCTAAAGCTGAAATAAGAGTTACTGGAAAACACTTATATATCTCGTGTATTTCTTTCTTTTTTATTGGTTTATATGGAGGATTTGTCAATGCAGGAATAGGTTTTATTATTATGCTTTTTTTACATTTTTACAACAGAATAAATCTTTTGAAAGTTAATGCCACAAAAGTAGTAGTTGTTTTAGTTTATACTATAGGAGCATTTTTTACGTTTGTAGTAAATGATATGGTTGATTGGACATATGGTATATGTTTAGGTATTGGTACATTAAATGGTGGATGGTTTACAAGTAGATGGTCTGTAAAAAAAGGAGAAAACGTAATCAGAATCTTTTTAACTGTAATCGTAGTTATTATGGCAATTAAACTTTGGTTTTTTTAGTATTTCACATATTTAACTATTTCTAACCCATAACCCATCATACCAACTCTTTTGATTTTATTACTGTTAGTGAGTAGTTCAATTTTACTAACACCAAGGTTATGCAGTATTTGTGCGCCAATACCAAAATCTCTTTTGTCCATTTTAGGTGGAGCTATTTTCAATGTTTTTTTATTTTTTAATCCTTTGAGTTCACGAAGTCTCATAATAATATTTGAACTACTAGGATTTTGATTAATGAAGACAACAACTCCTCTTTCACCTAGATTTATTTTGTTGAATACTGAATTTAAATTAATATCATTAAAGGCAATTAATGAATTTAAGATATCATTATTTACTACTGAGGAGTTTATTCTAACTAGAACAGATTCATTTTTTTTCCATTTTCCTTTAGATAGAGCCAAGTGAATTTGTTTGTTGTTATTTTGTTGAAAAGCATGAAGATTAAATTCACCATATTTAGTATTCAAAACAAAACCATCAATTTTTGAAATTAGACTATCATGTTTCATTCTATATGCAACTAAATCCTCAATAGAAACTATTTTTAAATTAAATTTTTTTGCGATTTTAAATAAATCATCAACTCTAGCCATAGATCCATCTTCTTTCATGATTTCACAAATAACTCCAGCTGGTTTAAAGCCTGCCAACCTAGAAAAATCAATTGCAGCCTCTGTGTGTCCTGTTCTTCTCAATACACCTCCTTCTTTTGCTATTAAAGGAAAAACATGTCCAGGCCTTGCTAAGTCCGTTGATTTAGTTTTTGAATTAACAATCGCTCTTATTGTTTTAGATCTATCAGAAGCGGATATACCGGATGTTATACCACTTCCTTTCAAATCTACTGAAATTGTGAAGGCTGTGTCCATTGGATCCGTGTTTTGAGATACCATGGGATTTAAGTTTAATTTTTTTGATCTTTTTTCTGTTAGAGGAACACAGATTAGTCCTCTACCATTTTTTGCCATGAAATTAATAATATCAGGGCTAGCCAATTCAGCAGCACAAATAAAATCTCCTTCATTTTCACGGTTTTCATCATCAACAACAATTATTAATTTCCCAGACTTTATGTCTGATATAGCTTCTTCTATGCTATTTAATTTATTCTGAACATTTTTTTTCATTTGTTATGAATATTTTTTTGAAAAACCTTTTTAAACGGAGTGATAATATTTTCAAGATTTATTATTGTTTTATCAGAGGAAGCTCTGGATATTAAATAAATGCCTAAAGGAAGCATAATTAGGTTGGGTATCCAACTTGCCAAAGCAGGATCTAAACTCCCATCCTCTGCTGCATTTCTAGAAAAGGTTCCAGCAAAATGATACGCCAAAAATAGAACTAAGGAAATAACCATCGGAAAGCCAAATCCACCTTTTCTAATTAAAGCACCCAGGGGAGCACCAACAAAAAAAAGTATTATTGATGCTAAAGCAAAAGAGTACTTATCAAACAAATTAGATTTGTGAAGATTAATTATTTTTTCTTTAATAAAAAAATTAGATTTTTGATTATTTAAAACTTGAACTTGACTTGTTATGTTATTTAATGACGAATTAATAATTGAAACTCTAATATCCTTTGGATAATCACGTAAATGAGTTTGGTAATCTTTAAATAAGGTTTTGTCTAGTGAAGCGTTGTCTGTTCTAATCGTTTTTTTGAAATTTGTAATTCCAGTTCTGGTATAAAAACTTTTGCTGAAATTTTTATAAGTGGATTTTATTTTACTGCTCAATGAATCGATACTTAAGTTTAGTTGACTAACATTCTGCATCCTGTAGGTGTTTTTATATTTTTCATTTTCAAAATCAACTTGATTGAAATTACTTAAATCAATATTCATAATGTATTTCTCAAAAGAAACATAAGAATGAGGTTTAATTTGTTTCCTGTTATTTACTGTTTCGATTTCTTCATATCTTTTTCCATCTTTTAGAATAAGCTGTAAAAAATCTTGATTTTCAGCTCCTATTAGTTCACCGTTTTTTGCTTTTATCACCAAATAATTCTTATTATTTTTATTTTGCTTGTGAATAATTATGTCCTCCAGTAAATTATTATTTGGTCCATATTTATTCTTTACTTTTATGTTTAATTCATTTAACTCATTAAAAATTCCCTCTGTTATTGCTAAGGCAGGTTTTAATTTAGCTAAGTTTTTTCTAAGATTATAAGATTTAAATTCAGCATATGGAATTAATGTATTTGCTACATAAAACATTACTCCGCATAGTATAATATTAAAAAAAACTAAACTTCTCATGGATCTGAAAAGAGAAATCCCAGAAGATTTTATAGCAGCCATTTCATAATTTTCTGAAAGATTTCCATAAGTCATTATTGATGCCAATAAAACCGTGAGAGGGATAACTAAGGGAAGAAGTTTTGGGGAGTAAAACAATAAAAATTTTAAAATGATTTCGAAATCCACTTCTTTTCCCGCTAAATCATCAATAAAAACCCAAATAATCTGAATGATAAAAATTGACATTAGTATAAAGAAAAAACTAACAAAAATTGTAAAGTAAGATTTTAGTATAAGTTTATCAATGATTTTCATAATTAGAACTCTTCAATGTAGTAGTCTTGATATTTTCTTCGATTAAAAACAAATTTTTCATTTACGATATTTGAATTAAAAGAGATAGAGTTAATTTTTATTACAGTTTTATTGTTTAATTTATCAAATTCAATAATTTCAAAAATCTCTTTTTTTTCTTTGTTAATTGTAATTAATAATTTTTTTTTGTCACCATTTTCCTCAATTGGAATTAAACTTATTTGAGTATTTTTTTTGTCATTATTAGAGACTGTGTTTTGAAAGAAATACCCTTTTTCAAAAAAATTAAATAAGTTGCTTGGCTTTAAAAGATTATCCTCGTCAGATATTTTTGAAATCAAAACCTCTTTATTTTCAAAAATAATAGTATAAATATTTTCAGAATCACTTATTTGTTTAATTTCCATGAAAGTTAGGTGGTATTTTCCGTCTTTGATTTCTAAAACTCCTTTTTCATTAAAGTTTTTACCTTGTTTGAAGGTAAAGTCTATTACTATGCTTTTAGCATTATTAATTTTTCTTGATACCTGATCAATTAATTCTTTTGCCTCAATATGGTTCTGTGAGTTTATAAAAATTGAAGAGAAAATTAATAGAAAGCTTAAAAAATACTTCATGATTGGTTTTTTTCTTCTTGCAGAAATGCATTTAATGATGCAATGTCGTTTATCAACACCTCTCTTGCTTTGCTTCCTTCAAAAGGACCTACAATTCCAGCTGCCTCAAGTTGATCAATAATCCTGCCAGCTCTGTTGTATCCGAGTTTCATTTTTCTTTGCAGTAATGAAGCAGAACCTTGTTGAGCGATAACAATTACCTCAGCAGCTTCTTTGAACAAAACATCTCTTTCCTCAATATTATTGTCAATCTTTGATGAAAGATCATCTCCAATATATTCAGGAAGTTCGTATGCATTAGAGTATGCTTTTTGAGACCCAATAAAGTCAGTTATTTTTTGAATTTCTGGAGTATCTACAAAAGCACATTGGATTCTTACAAGATTATTTCCTTGTGTATAAAGCATATCTCCTCTACCAATCAATTGATCAGCTCCTCCGCTATCTAAAATGGTTCTGGAATCTATTTTTGATGTAACTCTAAATGCGATTCTAGCAGGAAAGTTTGCTTTTATAATTCCTGTTATGACATTTACAGATGGTCTTTGTGTAGCTATAATCAAATGAATCCCCACAGCTCTGGCAAGTTGTGCTAGCCTAGCTATTGGAGTTTCTACTTCTTTTCCTGCGGTCATAATCAAATCAGCAAACTCATCTATAATTAATACTATGTATGGGAGAAAATTATTACCAGAATCTGGATTCAATTTTCTCTCTTTAAATTTCTTGTTGTATTCTTTGATGTTTCTACACAAAGCGTTTTTGAGTAATTCATACCTGTTGTCCATTTCAATACAGAGTGAATTCAATGTTTTAATTACTTCTTTGTTGTCCGTTATTATTGCTTCATTGGTATCAGGTAATTTTGCTAAGTAATGTCTTTCAATTTTATTGAAAAGAGTAAGCTCCACCTTTTTAGGATCAACTAGAACAAATTTAACTTCAGATGGATGTTTTTTATATATAAGAGATGTTAGTACCGCATTTAACCCTACGGATTTACCCTGACCAGTAGCTCCGGCCATTAGTAAGTGTGGCATTCTAGTTAAATCAACAACATATGTTTCGTTACTTATTGTTTTTCCTAATGCTATTGGCAACTCCATCTCTGCTTCTTGATAATTTTTTGCAGAAATAACAGATTTCATTGAAACCACAGATGGTTTTTTATTTGGAACTTCGATCCCAATTGTTCCTTTTCCAGGAATTGGAGCAATTATTCTGATTCCAAGTGCTGAAAGAGAAAGGGCAATATCATCCTCAAGGTTTTTAATTTTTGAAATTCTTATCCCTGCTTCTGGAACAATTTCGTAAAGTGTAACAGTTGGGCCTATTGTTGCTTTAATTTGATCGATTCCAATTTTATAATTTTTTAGGGTTTCAATAATTTTTTCTTTATTTTCTTCCAGTTCTTCCTCATTTATTGTAATCACACCTCCATTGTCATAATCTTTTAATAAATCAACTGTAGGTGGCTTGAAATTTTTAAGCTCAAGTGTGTGATCATATTCACCAAATTTTTTAACCAAATTCTTTGCAATTTTGTCTTCATCTAAAATTTCTTCCTGTGTATTATCATTTATTTCTATTTTAATTACTTCGTTTGATGTTTTTTCTTTTGAGTTATTATCTTTTTCAAAAGATGAAAAATTTTCAATAGTTGGCTTTAGATCTTTTTTTATGTTAATGTTTTTATTTTCTTCTTTATAATCAACTGGTTGTTTATTTTCATCAATATTTTCAATGAAATCATCTGAATTCAATTTCTGATCTACATTTAATTTTGATTTTTGTTTCAGAGAAATAAAATATTTTTTTAAAAAATTATAGATATTTTCAGGTCTTATTTTAAAAAAAATAACAAGAAAGTATATTAACCCAAAAATTAACATTGAAATTATTCCGATTTCACCAATGTAAACTGTAATTACATCAATTACATCTAAACCAATACTTCCTCCATACAATTTGTCAGAAAAATTAAAGCTTGTGAAAATTGAAATCCATATCATCATATATAATCCCCAGAACCATTTATCAATTAATTTTTTTGACTTTGCACCTACAAAAAAAGTAACACCCGATATAAAAAATAAAAATGAAAAAATAAATGAAGCAATACCAAACATCTTATAAATCAAAAAATGGCTAATAATTGATCCGAATTTTCTTGCAATATTTTTACTTTCTGAGTTAAGTTCAAAAAAACTATCTAATTCGGATTGATCAACTTTCCAAGTGTTGAAATAGGAAATCATTGAGGCAAACAAAATAATTGAAAAAAGTATTAGAAAAACTCCCAACATTATCTGTTGGCTTCTTCCAATTTTAAAAAAATAAAAAAAACTTTCTTTAATTTTTTCTTTGTTCATATTAGATATAAAACAAAAATAAACATATAATTGATAACGAAAATTATTTGGTTAATTCCAGTCCTTTAATTTTAAAATTAATTGCAGCTACTAGCAAAGTAGTAAATGGACTAAGCCAGTTAAAAATAGCATAAATAAAATAATCAAATACACCTACCCCCAAGATTCCGGATTGATAGGCTCCACATGTATTCCATGGAATCAAAACAGACGTTACTGTACCCGCATCCTCAAGAGTTCTACTTAAATTCTCAGGTGCTAATCCTTTATCTTTATATGCCTGAGAAAACATTTTTCCTGGAATGACAATAGAAAGATATTGATCCGAAGCCGTCAAATTAATTGCCAAACAACTACTGACGGTACTTGCAAATACTGAAAAAGTAGATTGGCTTAAATTTAAAAGAAAAGCACTAATCCTTTGAAGTGCTCCGATTGCTTCCATGATTCCTCCAAAAACCATTGCACAAATTACTAACCAAATTGTATTTAACATTCCCTTCATTCCACCACTGCTAAAAAGTTCATTAAGAATCGGATTTTCAGATTCAATATTTGTTTCGTTTGTTATTGAATTTAATATTATTTTGTAGATATCATTAACATTTTTTCCATCACTTTCAGAAATTTGATTTAGGGTGTCAATTTGAAAGAATAATGCAAACAAGGCTCCCAAAATTGTTCCAACAAACAATGCTATTAATGGAGGAGTTTTTTTAAAAATCATTAGAATTACAAATAATGGAACTAAAAATAATAGTGGTGAAATGTAAAATGTATTTTTTATAGCTAATAACATATATTCATTTTCTGTTGAACCATTAATATCAATCGAAAAATTAAGTATTGATAGTATAATTATTGTAACTGTGATGGTTGGTACAGTTGTTATAGTTAGATATCTTATGTGTGTAAAAATATCTGTTCCTGAAACTGCGGGAGATAAATTAGTAGTGTCGCTTAATGGTGATAATTTATCACCAAAGTATGCCCCAGAAATTACAGCACCAGCAACCATCCCAGCTGGTATTCCTAAAGCTTTTCCTATTCCAATTAAGGCAATCCCAACCGTTGCAGAAGTTGTCCAACTACTCCCTGTTGAAACAGAAACAATTGCACATATTAACAGACATGATGGTAAAAAAATTATTGGATTTAAAATTTGAAGCCCATAATAAATCATTGATGGTATTATCCCACTAATTAACCAAGTTCCAGAAAGGGAACCTACCATTAATAAAATTAAAATTGCACCCGTGATTGATTTTAAATTTAAAGAAACATCATTAATCATTGATTTAAATGAAATGTTGTTTTTCATACCAATAAGTACTCCTATCGATGCTCCAATCAAAAGAATAAATTGATTAGAGCCATTCATTGAAGAATCTCCAAAAACGTATACATTATAGCTCAGAAGTAAAACCAGGCAAAAAATTGGCACTAAGGATTGTGAAAGTGTTATTTGAGATTTAATTGTTTTCAAAAGAAAATATTATACTTTGCTAATATATAATATAGTTGTTAAAAACCTCTCCAATTTTATACATGTAGATTGATATTTTAAGACAAAACATTTGTATTTTTGAATATTAATATGAACAAATTTGACGTAGTTGTTATTGGATCTGGCCCTGGTGGATACGTTTGTGCCATTAGATGTTCTCAACTAGGATTTAAGACTGCATTAGTTGAAAAATACAACGTCCTTGGTGGCACATGCCTTAATGTAGGTTGTATTCCCTCAAAGTCCTTGTTGGATTCATCTCATCATTACTATGATGCAAAAAATCACTTTCAAACTCACGGAATTCTGATTGATGGTAAAATCAATGTTGATTTTGAAAAAATGATTTCAAGAAAAAAAAATGTTGTAGATCAAACAACAAAAGGTATTGACTACTTAATGAAAAAAAATAATATTCATGTTTTTTATGGTCATGGATCTTTTATTGATAATGAAACATTAGGTATTGAAAACGATAATAAATCTTTAAAGATAAATTTTGAAAAGGCTGTAATTGCTACCGGATCTAAACCCTCAACACTGCCATTTGTTAAAATTGATAAAAAAAGAATAATTACATCCACCCAAGCTCTTGATTTAAACGAAATCCCAAAAAAATTATTAATTATAGGAGCAGGGGTTATAGGATTAGAATTAGGACAGGTCTATTCGAGACTTGGGAGTGAGGTAAAAATTATTGAATATGCTGACAAAATAACACCATTTATGGATTCTTCGGTTTCCAAAGAATTGATTAAAATATTTAAGAAACAAAAGATATCATTCTTTTTGTCTCATGAAGTTAAAAAGATTCAAAATAATGGCGATAAAGTTTTGGTAGATGCTCTAGATAAAGATTCAAATAACATAAGCTTTACAGGAGATTATTGTCTTGTCTCAGTTGGAAGAAAAGCATACACAGATGGACTTGGATTAGAGAATATAGGTTTAAACACAGATAAATATGGAAAAATCATTGTAAATGATCATTTACAAACCGATGTTGATAATATTTATGCAATTGGGGATGTAATTAAAGGACCCATGCTAGCACACAAAGCTGAAGAAGAAGGTATTCTAGTGGCTGAAATTTTATCTAAACAAAAACCACATATTGATTACAATTTAATTCCAAACGTTATATACACTTGGCCTGAAGTTGCCTCTGTCGGTAAAACTGAGGAAGATTTAAGTAAAAATGGAATTAAATATAAAACAGGTCAATTCCCTATGAGAGCATTAGGGAGATCACGAGCAAGTATGGATTTAGATGGTTTTGTTAAGATTTTAGCAGATAAAAAAACTGACGAAATTCTTGGAGTTCATATAATTGGTGCTCGAGCAGCAGATTTAATTGCTGAAGCTGTTACAGCAATGGAATTTAGAGCATCTGCAGAGGATGTTTCAAGAATGAGTCATTCACATCCCACTTATGCAGAAGCTATAAAAGAAGCTGCTTTAGCTGCAACAGAAGACAGAGCTTTACATATTTAAATTTTAAAAAATTTTGAAAAGAGTTATTAGGTCTTTTAAAATTGATAATCCAGAGTTGTTTAAAAATAAAATTTTCAATTGGTCCAAGCCTTTCAAAACATCTGTTTTTTTAGATTCAAATAAATATGAAAGAAGAAATGGAGATTTTGACACTATATCAGCGGTTGGGGAAGTTAGTAGTATCCCTTACACAACGAAAAACTCTTTTAAAAAGTTAGATAATTTTATTTCAGAAACAAATGATTGGATATTTGGTTATTTATCATATGATTTAAAAAACGAAATAGAGGATTTAGTTAGCAACAACAAAACTGATTTTAATCTACCAAATTTATTTTTTTTTCAACCAGAGAAAATTTGGATTATTAAGTCACAAACTGCAGAGGCTCATTACATCATAGAGAATGATATTGAAAAGGATTGGTTATTAATAAATTCAATTAATCAAAAAAAATATTTTAAGAAAACTAAAAAAATTCTCTTTCAACCAAGAATAAATAAAGTAGATTATTTAAAAAAAGTTAATAAAATCCTGAATCATATTAACAGAGGAGATATATACGAAGTTAACTTTTGTATGGAGTGGCTTGCAATGAAATCTGATATCAATCCAGAAATAGCTTTTTCTAAACTAAATAAACTCACAAAAACACCAATGAGTGGTTTTTTAAAAAATAACAACTTTTATTTGATGTCTTCCTCGCCAGAAAGATTTATTAAAAAAAAGGGTAGTAAGGTTATAAGCCAGCCAATTAAGGGAACAGCAAAACGTGATTCTATTATGTTTAAAGATTTGAAAATAAGAGAACAATTAAAAAATGACCCAAAGGAAAGATCAGAAAACATTATGATTGTTGACCTGGTTAGAAATGATTTATCAAAGTTTTCAGTTCCTGGTTCGGTAAAAGTCACAGAACTTTGTAAGGTTTATCCATTTAAGCAAGTTAACCAGATGATTTCAACTGTTGAGTCTAAACTAAGTAAAAATAAAAAGCTGATTGATATTCTTAAATCTACATTTCCCATGGGAAGTATGACTGGTGCGCCCAAAATAGAGGCATTAAAGATTATTGATGATTTAGAGGTTTCTAAAAGAGAAGTTTACAGTGGGTCATTGGGATATGTTGATCCAAATGGAAATTTTGATTTCAACGTTGTAATAAGGTCGATTCTGTATGACTCTAAAAAGAGAATCCTGTCATTTCAAGTAGGAAGTGCAATTACATCTAATTCAAAACCTGAAAAAGAATTTGAAGAATGTTTACTCAAAGCATCACCTATGATGTCAATATTTAATTAAATTTGAAACAAATAAATAGCTAATATTGCCATAATTATGTTTGAAAAATTTAAAGAACATATTAAAATTAATTTTCCTTTTTTGAAAAATGAAATTTTTTTGGTGGCTGTAAGTGGGGGAGTGGATAGTATGGTTTTGGTTGATCTTTTGCAAAAGAGTGGGCTTCGATTTTCAATAGCACATTGTAATTTTAAATTAAGAAGTGAGGAAAGCGATAGTGATGAATTGTTTGTTAAAAAATTCTCATTAACAAATGGGATTCCTTTACATACAAAATCATTTAATACTAATTTGAGAAAATATTCAACTCAAATGGCGGCACGAGAATTGAGATATGATTGGTTTAAGAATGTTTTGAAAAATGAGAAAATGAATTATGTTCTTACTGGTCACCATCTTGACGATTCTTTAGAGACATTTTTTTTGAATATGACAAGGTCGACGGGAATTGATGGAATGTTGGGTATTTCTAATCAAAATAAATATAAAATTCGACCCTTATTAATTTACTCTAAACAGGAAATACTAGATTATGCAAACAAAAACAAACTAGTATGGAGAGAAGACACCTCAAACAAATCAAATAAGTATTTAAGAAATAAAATTAGAAATGAAATTATCCCCGTATTTAAAGAAATTAATCCAGAATTTTTAAATATTTTTAAAAAAACAACTGATTTTTTAACAAATTCAAGAAACCTGATTCATCATCATATCCAACAGTTAAAATCAAAAGGTTTTAAGAAAAATCAAAATAAAGAAACACTAATTGATAAAGATTTTATTAATAAAAACAAGGAATCTTTATATTATCTTTTCAGAGATTTCGGATTCTCAAACAAGGATCAGATTTTAAATCTTTCCAAATCATCTACTGGCAAGGTTTTAGAATCAAAATCACATACTCTTCTTAGTAATAGAAAACATTTGATTTTAAAAAAAAAAGATTTTCGTCAACAAATGTTTTATAAAATTCACAAAGATGGATCTGACGTCCCTTTTAATATTATTTTTAAAAATGGTGTATTCAATTCAAAGTCTTCAAAAAAATCTTTCTATCTAAATGAAATCGATATTAATTTTCCTCTTTTACTCAGAAAATTTAAAAAAGGTGACGTTTTTTTTCCCTATGGAATGAAAGGAAAAAAAACTCTTTCTAAATTTTTTAAAGATGAAAAAATGTCTTTATTTGATAAAGAAAATCAGTGGCTTCTATGTAACAATGATGAAATTATGTGGATTGTTGGAAAAAGAGCTGACAGAAGATACCATAGATCAAATAATGCTAATCTTAAAATTGAAATATCGTGAAACGATTATTTTCTAGTTTTTTTTTCTTTCTGATTTGTCAGATTTTTGTTGCTCAAAATCCAATTTCATTTTCTACTGATGTAAAAAGAATTTCAGAGAATAATTATCAACTTATTATTAATGCTGATATTCAAGAAAATTGGCGTTTGTACTCTAAATTTCTTAAAGAAGGTGGTGCAATTCCTACTGAAATTACTTTTGAAAACTCAAATTCTAATGATTTCAAGCTTTCTGGTGATTTAATTGAATCTGAAACAATAACAAAGTTTGACCCCATATTTGGTTTGGACCAAACATACTTTATTAATAAAAGCTCTTTCAAACAAAATATTTACTTAACAAACAACTCTCTAAAAACAATTATTGGAAAAATTGCTTATCAAGCTTGTGATGATTCAGTCTGTATTTTTAGAGAAACTGATTTACAATTCAATTTAGATGGTTCTGTCGTAAAAATATTAAATGAAGATCTGACAACATTAGTTAAATCTAAAGATAATCCGCTCTCAATACCCTTAAAAAATATCGAATATCTAGAAACTCAATCTTCAAGTGTTGTTTCATCCGGAAATAATATTATTGATATCATAATTCTAGGATTCCTTGGTGGTTTTCTTGCACTACTGACCCCCTGTGTTTTTCCAATGATTCCATTGACAGTTTCTTTCTTTAATAATAAAAACAGCTCTGACTCCTCTTTTTATGCTATACTTTACGGNTCNTTTATAATTATAATTTTTTTGCTNTTAAGCCTTCCTTTTCACTTTATGGAGTCCATCGATCCTGAAGTATTAAATAGAATTTCAACCAACGCACTTTTAAACTTATTTTTCTTTTTAATATTTATATTTTTTGCATTTTCTTTTTTTGGTTTTTACGAACTTACAATTCCTTCCTCATGGATAAACGCTATTGATTCAAAGTCAAACTCTATCGGAGGTTCCATTGGGGTCTTTTTTATGGCTTTGACTTTAGTTTTGGTGTCATTTTCATGTACAGGACCGATTTTGGGTTCCTTACTTGTTGGAACAATTACTTCTCAAGGTGGAGCTTTACAGCTTACAATGGGAATGCTCGGTTTTAGTGTTGCACTAGCTCTACCCTTTACATTATTTGCTTTTTTTCCAAAAATGTTATCATCTCTTCCAAAATCAGGAAGATGGATGAACACTTTTAAAATTATTTTAGGTTTTTTAGAGTTAGGTTTTGCTTTAAAATTTCTGTCAAATGCTGATTTGGTACAACATTGGGGGATTTTAAAAAGAGAAATCTATATAGGAATTTGGATTATTATTTCATTTTTATTGTTTTTATACCTTTTTGGTATATACAAATTTCCCCACGAATCATCTAAATTAAAAAGAAATAAATTAAACATATCACTCTCATTACTCTTCCTNTGTTTTGCAATATATTTATTGCCAGCACTCATGCCTAGCGGTTCGAATAATGCCAGACTTGTAAGTGGATTTATACCACCATCTTTTTACAGTGTTTACGGTTCTAAAACAGATTGTCCATTAAATTTAAATTGTTTCAAAGACTTTGATAATGGCTTGGATTATGCAAAAAAAAATGATAAACCCATACTGCTGGATTTTACAGGGTGGGCTTGTATAAATTGTCGAAGAGTTGAAGAAAATGTTTGGACAGATCCAAAAGTATATGATCTAATCAACAACAATTTTGTTCTTATTTCTCTTTATGTAGATGATAGAAAGAAATTAGATCCAAATGAAAGGATTGAAATAAAATATAAATCAGGAAAAATTAAAAATATTAACACAATTGGGGAAAAAGCTGCGACTTTCCAAGCCATAAATTTTAAAAGTGCTTCACAACCTTATTATGTGTTGTTAGACAATGATTTAAGTATACTTAATTCTCCTATTCAATATACTTCCAAAGAGGTTTATCTAAATTGGCTTGAAGAAGGCTTAAAAAATATTAAGTAATTTTTTTATACGACTTTTGTGATAGACTAAAGGTTGATCGTTACTTCTTATTTTTCCATCAATTACTTCTCCTAAAAAAATAAAATGATCACCAGCTTCAATTTTATTTNTCACTAAACATTCTATCCAAGCAATNGAACCTGATATAATTTTAATANAGTTTTTAGACTTAAATGTTTCTACATTTTCAAACCTTTCTATTTGATTAAGTTTTGGATCAGAAAACCTGTAGCATATTTCCTCTTGATTTTCAGAAAGTATACTTATGACAAACCTGTTTTTTTCAATTAGAGCCTCATTTGATTTTGCATCTTTTTGAATACAAAAGAGAATCAACATTGGATCTAAAGACACAGAGGTGAAAGAGTTAGCTGTAAAGCCGAAATCTTTTTCGTCTATTTTAGATGTTATCACAGTGACACCTGTAACATAATTACCACAAATTTTTTTAAAAAGATCAGTCTTCAACTCCAAATTTTAATTCAAATATAATTATAAACATTATCAAACGGAACTCTGAATCTCTTACTGTAAATTCCATCTTGATCTTTAATACCACAAGCAATTATCATATTTATTTCACTTTTTCGAGGCAGATTCAACATTTTCTTAACTCTTAAAGTGTCTGAACCTTCCATTGGACAAGTATCGTATCCGTGATTAGTCATACATAGCATGAAATTTTGTNCAGCTAAAGCAGCACTTTTGTGGGCAATTATTCTTTTATCAATATAAGTTACCTGTCTGTAAATTGGTCTAAACAGTCCGATTAGTTGAGCAATAATTAATCTAAAAAAGCTAAAAAATCCATAAAAATCGGAGTAAATAAAAGGGATTATTTTGGTGTAATATTTCTGTCCTTTTTTAAAACTANTNATTGAAATTTTACCTTTAATTAGTTCAGATTTTAAAAAATTTATATTTTCTTTTGCTCTCTCTTTCCAAAGATCTTGTCTTGTAACTACAACTACCATCTGTTGAGCTGTACTGGCAGCATTTTGTGACAAACATNCTCTTTTTAAATTACTCAAAACATTAGCATCAGTAATTTGAAAAAATTCCCAAAGCTGAAGATTACTGCTGTTTGGGGCCAAAGTTGCATTTAAAATACAATCTTTAACGATTTGATCATTAATTTTTTGATTTTTAAATTTCCTTACAGATCGTCTTTTGTGNATTAAATCTNTGATCATTTATTTCATTTTAATTTTAATTAATTTATTTTCNTTNACCAGAAATGAAGCCTTTTCATATGTGGGCGGCCCAATAANTCCCATTGCATCATTTGAGAACCCAAACTGTTCTTTTGGAAGGCCAATTATATTGGTATCAAATCTTTGATTTAAATTTTTATCAATATAAATTTTGANACCATACCAGCCTTTTTGGACTTTAAGTTTTAGTACATGCTTTTCTGGATTAACAATTTCTCTAATTGCTATTTTCATGTTTTCAACAGATTCATCTTCGGAATTAAAATCATCAGGATTGTCATACAANGCAAAATACATTTTNCCCGAATATTTTATGTTATGAATATNAATTTNNAGTTCAAATTNTGGTTGTTCATTAGNAATAAAAAAATTTAAAAAAAGGATGTANAATATCATGTAATTTTTAAAACTTTCTTTAGAAACTTTAATTTTTTTTCGAAAGGGGGGTATCTTAGAGGAATATCAATCCAAAGTGGCCTTGAAATGTAGGGTTTGAAATGTGAAAATGTATTGAAAGTACTTTCACCATGATATTTTCCCATTCCACTGTTACCTATTCCTCCAAATGGTAATTTGTCATTGATAATATGAACAACAGTATCATTTATAGCCCCGCCTCCAAAACTGTGTTTATGTAAAAACTTTTCTCCAAATGAAATTTTTTTGGTAAAGATATATAATGCAAGAGGGTTTTTATATTTTTCAATGATTTCATCAACTTCTTTAAAATCTTCGTAGCTATAGATTGGTAAGATTGGACCAAAGATTTCATCTTCCATTATTTTTGAACTGAAATTTTTAATTTCCAATAGTGTAGGTTCAAAAAACTTTTCTTTTAAACTAAATTTTCCGCCATAAAGTATTTTTTCATTTATGAGCAATGATTCTAGATGATTCAGGTGCTTTTCACTAATTATTCTTCCATATGAAGATGATTTTTTAGGTTCATTTCCAAATAAGTTTTTTATTTGTAAAATCATCTCTTTAACCAAATCTTCTTTAATTTTTTTATTTACTATAACGAAATCAGGAGCTATGCATGTTTGACCACAATTAATGAATTTACCCCATACTATTCTTTTTGCAGTTGTTTTCATCGAAACTGATTCATCAACTACGCAAGGATTTTTACCACCTAGCTCTAAGGTTGTAGGAGTCAGAAATTGTGCTGCTTTCTTAGCTACTATTTTACCAACCTTCACACTTCCTGTGAAAAAAATATAATCCCACTTTAGATTCAATAATGATGAGGCGACATCAGGACCTCCTTGAACAACACGAACAAAGCCTTTATCGAAAATATTATGTAATATTTTTTCAAGAATTTTTGAAGTTTCAATAGAAAATTCTGAAGGTTTCAAAACAACAGTGTTTCCCGCAGCAATTGCACCGATAAGTGGTGAAATTGATAATTGAAATGGGTAATTCCAAGGAGAAATGTGTAAGGTATTTCCATACGGTTGTGCAATTATGTAATCAGATGACGGAAAATTTAACAAGGAGGAACGAACTGATTTTCTTTTTGTCCATTTGTGTAAATTTTTTAATGCGATTTTAATTTCATTATAAACAAAATGAATCTCTGTTAAAAAACTTTCACCTTCTGATTTTCCTAGGTCAATGTAAAGTGCTTGCTGAATATCTATTTCGTTTTTCTTTATTTCTCTTTTAAGTTCAATTAATGCATTTTTTCGATATTCTATTTTATCTAAAACACCTGATTTAAAAAACTTTTGCTGTAACTCTAGAATTTTATATTGTTTATTTTTCACTGCAATTAAATTTATTGAGAGAATAATTGTTTTAAAAATACAATTAATTGTATCTATTATTGCAAATAATTATAATATTTGTAGTTTAATTACGAATAAACATTAATTTAGTTTTGTAAATCCTTCTCAACTATGAGAGGGTTTTTTGTTTAAAAAAATGGAATTAAACAAGTATAGTAAAATCGTAACCCAGGATCCCTCACAACCAGC